>CALLYQ010000072.1 GCA_937858875.1 uncultured Lautropia sp.
TTCTCGCGCCAGCAGAATGGCAGCACGACGGCGACGCTCGCTTCGGCCAGCGGCGCTTCGGCCAGCTCGATCGGTCCCTCGAACTGCTGCGGTCCGAGCTCGCTTCGGATCCGCTCGACGATCGTCTCGATCGGCAGACTCGAGGGCATCGTCTCGAGCGTCTGCAGCTGGCTGCGCAGCTCGGCTGGCAGATGGCGGTTGCGCGCCAGCATCTGGCCGAGCTTGTGCAGCGTCGGGCATTGCGCAAGCAGCGCGACCACGCGCTGCGCGACGCTCGCGGTTTCGCCGAGCGCCAGTTGCCCGAGCACGATCTCGCTCGAGCGCTGCTCGGGCAACTGTTCGAGGAAAAAGCTCAGCGCCTCGGTGACGAGCGGCCGCCACGCGGCCAGCGCGTCGGGAAGCAGGTCGTCGAGACCGAAGGCGGCCAGCCAGTCGCCGTCGGCCGGCGTTTGCTGCTGCGCGTGCGCTGACTGCACTTCAGCGATGCCTGAACTCCGGTTCGCGCTTGTCGAGGAACGCGTGCATCCCTTCGTGCGCGTCTTCGCTGGCGAAGCGCGCATGCAGTTGCCGGCGCTCGAAGCCGATGCCTTCGGTCAGCGACGATTCCCAGCAACGGTTGACCGATTCCTTGATCGCCATCAGCGCCGGCAGCGAGTAGCCGGCGATCCGGGTCGCGAGCGCGAGGCTCTCGTCGCGCAGTCGGTCGTTGGGCACGACCCGGGAAACGAGCCCGTAGCGGTCGGCCTCGGCCGCGTCGAGCACGCGCGCCGACAGGCACATGTCCATCGCTTTCGCCTTGCCGATCGCGCGCGGCAGCCGCTGCGTGCCGCCCGCACCGGGCAGCATCGCGAGCTTGATCTCGGGCAGCGCGAACTTCGCGCTCTCGGCCGCGACGACGATGTCGCAAGCCAGCGCGAGCTCGCAGCCGCCACCCATCGCAAAGCCGGCGACGGCCGCGATGACCGGCTTGCGCACGCGCCGGATCGTTTCCCAGTTGCGCGTGATGAAGTCGCTGCGATAGACGTCCATGTAGGACCAGTCTGCCATCGCGGCGATGTCCGCGCCGGCAGCGAAGGCTTTGTCGTTGCCGGTGATCACGATGGCGCCGATCGCGTCGTCGGCGTCGAAGGCGAGCAAGGCCTTGCCGAGCGCGTCCATCAACGCATCGTTCAGTGCGTTGAGCTGCTTCGGACGGTTCAGCGTGACGACGCCGACGCGACCCCGGGTTTCGACGAGAACCACCGATTCCTGCGGGCTCACTTCGACAGCTCCTCTTTCAGCAGATCGCGCAACTTGAACTTCTGGATCTTGCCCGACGGCGTCGCCGGCATCGCGTCGCGCACGATCAGGCGCTCGGGCAGGTAGTTCGTGGAGACCTTCTGCGACTTCAGGAAGTCGATCATCTCCTGGAATTCCAGCGTCCGGCCTTCCTTCGGCACGACGACCGCGCAGGCGCGCTCGCCGAGCCGCTCGTCGGGATACGCGACGATCGCCACCTGGGCGACGGCCGGATGGCGATACAGCAGCGACTCGATCTCGACGACAGGAATGTTCTCGCCGCCACGGATGATCACGTCCTTGCTGCGCCCGCTGATCCGGATGTAGCCCCGGTCGTCGAGAAACGCCAGATCGCCGGTGTCGAACCAGTCATCGGCATCGGTGTTGTTCCATTGCGGTCGCGCGAGGTAGCCACCGAAGTTCGAGCAGGCGCGCAGCAGCAGGCGACCCGGCGTGCCGTTGGGCATCGCTGTGCCGTCGTCGTCGACGATCTTGACTTCGACGCCTGGCAGCGGGCAGCCGTCGGTCGTTGCGGCCATCGTGTCGTCGTCTTCGAGCAGCGTCAACGTGACGGCGCCGTTCTCGGTCATGCCCCAGGCCGACACGATCTTCACGCCCAGCGCGCTTTGCGCCTGTTCGACCAGCGGGCCTGGAATCGGCGCGCCGGCGCAAAGGAAGATGC
This sequence comes from uncultured Lautropia sp., assembly GCA_937858875.1. GTDB lineage: Bacteria > Pseudomonadota > Gammaproteobacteria > Burkholderiales > Burkholderiaceae_E > Zeimonas. The sequence goes on from CALLYQ010000072.1 coordinate 1,961, forward strand.
GCAGGCTCGGCACCGGCGTCGCCGTCTCGGTGACGGTGCGGGCGAGATCGTTCAGGAAGGGCGTGGACGCCATCGTGAACGTGACCTTTTCGGCATTGATCAGCCCGATCGCCTTGTTCGCGTCCCAGACGTCCTGCAGCACGGCGCTCGAGCGCAGCACGATCGGCATCATCAGCCCGTACATGAAACCGGTCTGGTGCGCCATCGGCGAGGCCATCAGGATCACGTCACTGTCGTCGAGCCGCAGCCGTTCGGCATACGGGACGATATTCGACATCGTGGTGTTGGCCGTATGCATGACGCCCTTGGGCTCGCCGGTCGTGCCCGAGGTGTACATCAGTTGCGTGACGTCGTCTGCGCCCGGCCGGTGGGCGGTCAGCACCTTCCGGGCGTCGGGATCGTCTTCCCAGGCCGGCTCGCTCAACAGCGCCTCGTAGCTGTCCGGGCCCGAGCCGCAGACGACGACGACGCGTTCGAGCTGCGGCAGCTCGCCCTTCAGCCCATCGACCATCGCCTCGAAGTCGAAGCCGCGGAAGCTCTTCGGCACGATGACGACCTTGGCGCTTGCGTGCGCGAGCATGAAGCGCAGTTCGCGCTCGCGGAAGATGTGCATCAGCGGATTCAGCACGGCACCGATCCGCGAGCACGCGAGGTAGGTCAGCGAGAACTGCCACCAGTTCGGCAGCTGCATCGCAACGACGTCGTTGCGGCCGACGCCGAGCTTCGTCAGGCCGATCGCGATCCGGTCGGCCATCTGCGCCATCTCGCGGTACGTGAAGCGGCGCGTCTCGCCGGTCTCGACCTGGAATGCGGTCAGCGCGAGCTTGTCGGGAACTTCGGCCACGCAGGCATCGAGTTCGTCGTTGATCGTGCGGTCCTGCCAGAGGCCGGCTGCGACATACCGGTCGCGGCGCGGGGCCAGCAATACGGGATCGAAGTCCATCCTTGAATACCCCTCTTCGAATCTGGATCAGGCCGGGACAGCTCCTCGCCCGGCGCGCGTGCGCGCGATGATCGTCTTCATGATCTGCGCGGTGCCGTCTCCGATCTGGAAACCGAGCACGTCGCGCAGGCGCTGCTCCATCAGCCCGCGGTCGTAGCCGCCGTGGCCGAACATCAGCAGGCACTGGTGGATCGTCTCGTAGGCCAGTTGCGGCGCCCACCATTTGCACATTGCCGCTTCGGCGCTGTGCGGCAACCCCTTGTCCTTGAGCCACAGGGCCTGCAGGCACAGCAGCCGCGCGGCCGAGACCTGCGTTTCGGCGACGGCCAGCGGGTGCGAGACGCCCTGGTTCGCCGACAGCGGGCGGCCGAAGGCCTCGCGCTGCGCGACGTACTCCCAGGTCTCTTCGAGCGCGACGCGGGCCACCGCAAGCACCTGCAAGCCGATCAGCGCGCGCGAGAAGTCGAAGCCCTGCATGACCTGCACGAAGCCCTTGTTTTCGTCGCCGAGCCGATGATCGACCGGCACACGCACGTTCTCGAAGAAGATCGAGCCGCGGCCGATCGCGCGCTGGCCGTGGCAGTCGAAGCGGCTGCGCGTGACGCCGGGCAGGTCCATCGGCACCAGCAGCGCCGTGACGCCCTTGCCGGCCGACTCCGGCGTGCCGGTGCGCCCGAAGACGACGGCCGCATGGGCCTGGTCGGCCGCCGAGATCGAGGTCTTCTCGCCGTTGAGCACGTAGTCGTCGCCGTCGCGCTCGACGCGCAGGCGCAGGTTCGCCGCATCCGAGCCGCCACGCGGTTCCGTCAGCGCGATCGCGAACAGGGCTTCGCCCTGCACCAGCCTCTCGAGCCAGGGCTTCACGACTTCCGGACGGCCGTGCTGCGACAGGATCTGGCCGTTCAGCGAAGCGAGCAGGTTGATGTAGGAAATGCTCAGGTCGGCGCGCGCCACTTCCTCGTGGATGACGCCGGCGGCCAGGCAGCCGAGCCCCTGCCCGCCGTACTCTTCGGGCAGCTCGGGTGCGATGAAGCCCATCTCGCCCATTTCGCGCATCAGCTGCGGGTCGAGCACGCGCGTCGCATCGCGTTCGAGAAATCCCGGAGCGATCCGCTCGCTGGCAAAGCGCCGCGCATGGTCGCCGAGCGTGACAAGGTCTTCGTCGAGATACGGGTTCGTCATCTGGTCCACCGGGTCGGGTTGCTGCGGACGGTGCCGCTTACTTCGCGTACTTGCGGAACTCGGGCTTGCGCTTTTCGTTGAAGGCCTTGACGCCTTCGCGCGACTCTTCGGTGTCGTAGTACAGCTTCAGCGCGTACATGCCCATGCCCGCGATGCCGGCCTGGTGCGCGGTGTCCATGTTGAACGAACGCTTGGCGATCGCGATCGCCGTCGGGCTCTTCTCCATGATCTCGTCGCACCACTTCTGGACTTCGGCGTCGAGCTGCTCATGCGGAACGACCGCGTTGACGAGGCCCATCTCCAGCGCTTCCTGCGCCTTGTAGCGGCGGCACAGGTACCAGATCTCGCGCGCCTTCTTCTCGCCGACGACGCGCGCCAGGAACGCGGTGCCGTAGCCCGGGTCGACCGAACCGACACGCGGGCCGGCCTGGCCGAACTGCGCCTTCTCCGAGGCGATCGTGAAGTCGCAGATCGTGCACAGCACGTTGCCGCCACCGATCGCGTAGCCCTGCACGCGCGCGATGACCGGCTTCGGCACGTCGCGGATCGCCGCGTGCAGTTCCTCCATCGGCAGGCCGATCGTGCCGCGGCCGTCGTAGTTGCCCTCGTGGGCCGACTGGTCGCCGCCGGTGCAGAAGGCCTTGTCGCCGGCGCCGGCCAGTACGATGACGCCGATCTCGCGGTCGTAGCCGGCCTTGTTGATCGCGTGGATCAGTTCGTCGCAGGTCTGGCCGCGAAACGCGTTCATCTTGTCGGGGCGGTTGATCGTGATCCAGGCCGCGCCGTTGCGTACTTCGAAGAGAATGTCCTGATACTGCATGGTGTGTTGTCCGGTGTATGTCGTTGGAGAGGCGATCGGTATCGCAGCGAAGCGGCGTTCAGCCGTTCATCGTGAGGCCGCCCGACACGCTGAGCACCTGGCCGGTCACGTAGCCGGCGTCGTCGCTGGCGAAGAAGGCAATCGCGCCGGGCAGATCCTCGGGCTGGCCGATGCGGCCCAGCGGGATCGAGCGCTTGAAGGCCTCGAGCAGCTTCTCGGGATTGCCGGCGCCTTCCTTGTAGTCGGCGAACAGCGCGGTATCGGTCGGCCCCGGGCAGACGACGTTGACGGTGATGCCGTGGCGCGAGTGCTCGCGTGCAATCGTCTTGGAGAATGCGACCAGCCCGCCCTTGCAGGCCGCGTAGACGGCCTCGCCGGAGGAGCCGACGCGCGCCGCGTCGGAGGCGATATTGACGATGCGGCCGGCCTTGCGCGCCGCCATGCCGGGCAGCACCGCGTGGTGCATGTTCAGCGCGCCGACCAGGTTGATCGCGATCAGCTTGTCCCAGTCGGAGGACTCGGTCTTGGTGAACGGCTTGAAGACGTCCCAGCCGGCGTTGTTGACGAGCACGTCGATCGGCCCGAGTTGCGCCTCGACGTCGGCCACCGCGGCATCCACGCTGGCACGGTCGGTGATGTCGCAGCGGAAAGCCTGGGCCTGGCCGCCATCGGCGCGGATCGCCGCAGCCACCTTCTCGGCCGCGTCGAGGTTCAGGTCGCAGACTGCAACCTTGGCGCCCTCTTGCGCGAAGCGCCGGCTGGTTGCGCCGCCGATGCCACCGCCGCCGCCGGTCACCACTACTGTCTTGCCGTCGAATCTGTTCATCCGGTCCTCCTTGCCTGTCGGGGTTGTACCGTGTGCGCCAGGCGCCAGCCCTTCAGCACTCGATATGTCAATATAATGACCAATATTAGACGAGAAGCAGTGACCATTGCAAGCGATTTCCGAGCCGGGAACAATGATGGATGAACTCACGACAGTCGACAGTCAAGAAGGCATTGCAAAGATCGAGCTCGCCAACCGCCTGTTCTTCCGGCTCTATCAATGCGCCAATATGTTGCATAAAACGGGGACTCGCGCCGTTGAGGCCGAGGGACTGACGACACAGCAGTGGGCGGTGCTCGGTGCGCTTTCGCGCCCGGGTGCGCAAGCCGGGATGAGCGTCGGCGACCTGGCGCGCTACCTGATGGTCAGCCGGCAGAACCTGTCAGGCCTGATCGGCCGGATGGAGCGCGACGGCCACGTCGCCAGCGCCCCCGACGGGCGCGACCGGCGCTCCCGGCTGATCACGATGACGCCGCACGGGCGCACGGTCTGGAACGAACTGGCGCAGCCGAAGATCCATGCCTACTACGAGCAGGTGCTTGCCGATTTCTCGATCAACGACACCGTCCACCTGTTGCACTATCTGCTGAAGATGCTCGCCAACATGGAGCGCGTCGACCTGGCCGGGGGCGCGCGCGACGCGGACGCCGAGGCGGATCCGGAGTCCGAGGGCGTCAGCTGAAGCCGGAACCTTCAGGCGGGCGGAGAGCGGCAGGCGGGGCTCTCCGACGGCGCTGACCGCGGCGGTCGGCCCGTCGGGCCGACTTCCCTGTACGGGTCGGCCGCGAAACAACATTGCAGGACTTGCAGATCGTTACACCCTCTTTTAAGCAAACCCTAAGCATCTGCGTCTAGCTTCGGCATGTCGGGCCCGATGCCCAGCTTCAACAGGAGTAGGACGACGATGTTGGCAGCACTGCAGTTCCCGGCTTCCAGGCGGCCGGACGAGCACGCGACGCTGGCCGCAGCCCGCGGCGAGATCTGGACGATGATGCGAATCGGCGGTTTCGACGAAGCGCTTGTGCGCAGCCTGATCTTCGTGCTCGACTTCGAGGCGGACTGCGACGAGCAGGCGCTGCGTGCGCTGCGGCGTCTGCAGGGCCGCCGGCCGGACCTCGACGCCGCGCGGCTTTCGCGGATGGTCCACGAGCAGGCAGCCGTGCTGCGGCTCGATCGGACGATCGCCATCGAGAGCCTTCCGGCGCTGCTGCCCGACGACGATGACGGCGCAGAACGCCTGCTGGAATCGATCGGATCGCTGCTCCGCGGTGCGGCCCGCGATCGCGACGTGGCGCAGCGATTCCAGCAGCTCGCGCGGATCGTGTCCTTCGCGTAGCACGCCTTTGCACTGCGGCCCCCGTCGACAGCGACGGGCAGGCTCAGCCGAAGCTGACCGCAACGAGCCCGGCGAGCACGATCGCGGCTGCCGCCACGACGATATTCCTCCGCGTACGCCCCCCGCCCAGGCCGACGACCATCGCGCACTTGACGACGGTGTTCGTCAGCGCGGCAATCAGGATGGCCCGGACCGCCTCGGGGTGGCGGTCCGGTTCGCCGGCATTGCCGGCCAATGACAGCGTGATCGCGTCGACGTCGACCGATCCGGCAAGCGCCGACACGACATAGACGCCCACCCCGGGCGCGCGCTGCTGGGCGATCTCCACGACCAACAGCACGGCGGCGAACAGTGCTCCGAAGCGGATTGCCGAAGCAAGGCTGAACGGGTTGCGGATCGCGCCATTGCGATCGCCATAGCCATCGCCGCCGTCGCCGTCGCCGTCGCCCTCGCCGTCGCCGTCGCCGTCGCCATTGTCTGCGTCGCCCCGGCGCGCATCGCCGGACACGCTGCCGCGATAGTGCCAACCCGCGAAGGCCAGCGTCACCGCGCCCAGCAGCAGGAACGGCGGCCAGGCGGTGGCGAGCAGCGGCGCGTTGACGACCGCAATCAACATCAACGTGCGCACGACCATCACGAACCAGGCCAGCAGGATCGCCGCCGACAAGGCATGCGCATGCCCGGGCTCGGGCTGCACGCGGCTCGTCCGCGCGAGGCTAAGCGTGGCCGCCGTCGACGAAACCAGGCCGCCGGCGATGCCGGTGATGACGGTCCCGTGGGTCGTGCCGAGCCAGCGCACGGCGACGTATCCGACCAGTGAAAGCGCCGAGATCAGGATGACCAGCATCCAGACCCGGTACGGATTGATCGCGCCCCAGGGGTCTACCGGCGCATCGGGCAGCAGCGGCAGCACGATGAAGCTGGCGACCAGCAGCTTGATGCCGGCGAACATGTCGTCGGGTCCGATCCGGTGCACGAGCCCGTGCAGAGGCTGCTTGAACGCAAGCACCGCCGAGGTGCCGACGCCGAGCGCTGCCGCGAGTTCCGGATTGCCGGTGATCGACATTGCTCCGAGCAGACAGACGACGATTGCGGCGATCTCGCTGGTCAGCCCGAGCCCTTCATCGTCGGCGCGCAGGTTCTGGAAGACGTAGCTGGCCAGCACCGTCGCGCCGACCAGCGCCAGCGTCGCGACGAAGATCCACGGCGCCCCGAATTCGCGCGACAACCAGGCCGAAGCGGCGCCGACCAGCGCGATCAGGATGTGCGTCCGGATGCCGCCGAACGACTGGATCGGGTCGTTCTTCTTCTTCTTTTCGCGCTCGGCGCCGACCAGCGCGCCGATGGCCAGCGCGATCAGGAAATTCCGGGCAAGTTCGAGGTCCATGCTCAGCGGCCAGGGTCCGGGTCTGGGCGCTACGATCGCTCAGGCCGCGGTGCGGAACTGCCGCTCGCAGAAGGTCCAGACCATCCGCGATGCATCGGGGCCCTGCCCGTCACCGAAAGCCTGCGTCCCGTCGCCGCCGCTCCATGCGTGGCCGAGTCCGTCGATTTCGCATAGCGTGGCGACCGTGCGCCGGCTGCGCGCGAAGCGCGTGACCCGCATCGGATGGCGGCTGCCGCGCTGCACGAGGCTGGATCGGCCGGCGCGCGCACCGGCCGCCTCGGCCCAAAGCTGCACTGCCGCCTCGCCGTTGCTCGCGGCTACGACACGGTCGGCCGTGCCGTGGATCACCAGCAGGGGCGGCCAGACTTCGCCGGGCGGCAGCATGTCCGGCGAGCGTCGCCCGCGCATCGCGCGTACCGCCGAGATCGGCGAGTGCGCGCTGCCCGGCGGGATGCCCGAGTGGACGACGGCACGGAAGGCCCGCGGGTACAGCGTGGCCATCAGCGCGCCCATGCTGGCGCCGGCCGACAGGCCGGCCAGTGCCACGCGCTCGCGATCGGCCGGATGGAACAGGCAGACCTGGTCGATCGCAAGCTTCAGCGTCGCCGCCTCCTGATACGCGCGGCGCGAATCGGTGTCGTACCAGTTCCAGCAACCCTGGACGTTGGCTCGACGGTCCTGCTCCGGGTACAGCACCAGGAAGCGCTGGCGCGCCGCGATCCGGTTCATCCGCGTGCTGCGCGCGAATACGCCGGCATCCTGGCCGCAGCCGTGCAGCATGACGATCAGCGGCAGGCGTTCCGAACGCAGCACGCCCGCCGGCCGGAACAGGCGGTATCGACGCCCGCCGGCCGGGCCGACGGTGAAGCCCGACAGCCAGTCGCCGGCGCCGGGTGGCGGCTCCGCGCTTTTGCGAAGCGTGCGCACTGTGCGGGCAACGGCCTGGTCGATCGCCTTGTTGCCGGCGCGCAGGTTCGTGCGCGCGACGGCCAGCGCGGCGCGCTGCATCGACTTCGCCCACAGGAGCGATGGGCTCGCGCCCTTTCGTGAGGCCATTTCCGCCTGGTGCCGCCCAGAGAATTCGAGGGCGCAAAGGTAGCAGATCAACGTGGCAGCGCAGGGTCGCTCAGGAACTCGCCGATCCGCTGCCAGAACAGATCGGGCACGGCCAGCGTGTTGTGGTCGGTGCCGGGAATCTCGACCCAGGTCTTCGGGCCGCCCCAGGCCTCGTGCAGCGCGGCGGAACGAGCGTGAGGGATGATCGTATCGTGCTGCGCGACGATCGACAGCAGCGGCATCGTCAGGCGGCTCGCATCACCGAGCAGCTCGAAGCGGTGGCGCAGCAGCAGCGATACCGGCAGCCAGCGGAAATGATGGCGGCCGAGCTCGACGAGGCTGTCGAACGGCGACACGAGTACGACCCCGCAAACCGGTCGCGCAGCGGCCAGCGATACGGCCACGCCGCTGCCCAGGCTGCGCCCGAAGACGAACATGCAGCCCGCGTCGACCTCGGGCCGGTGCCGCATTTCTGCGTGGATGCGCAGCGCATCGGCGACCAGGACACGCTCCGACGGCTTGCCCTCGCTGCTGCCATAGCCTCGATAGTTGACGGCGACGATCGTCCGGTCGCTGGGCCAGCGCGGGTCGGCCAGCGTGCCCGAGACCTCCTCTGCATTGCCGCCGAAATAAAGCACGGCCGGCGCCGGCACCGAAGCGGCCGGACGCAGCCAGCCACGCAGCCTGACGCCGTCGTCGGCAACGATCTCGATCGGCACGGTGGCCGCCGGCATTCGCGGCTCGATCGCCAGCGGACGCGGGTGGAAGATCAGGCCGTCCTGCGCGAACCAGGCGGCCGCCGGTAGTCCGACGACGATCGCAATGACGGCAATCAGCCATTCCATCAGCGGGCGCCTGCCAGGTTTCACCGCTCGGCGCTTTCACCGCTGCGGCATGGGGAGAAGCAAGGTCCGACGGCCTGTCAGCGCCAGCCGCGCATGCGCTGCAACTGCGAGCGCAGGTCCTCGATCTCGTCGAGCAGGTCCAGTGCCAGCGCAATGCCCGGCACGTTGACCTCCAGTTCGCGCGTGAAACTGGCCGCCAGCCGCGCCCGCCTCAGCGCGGGCCCGCGAAAGCGCCACTCGTCCGGCACCGCGCCGCTGACCTCGAGCACGCCCTCGCCGACCCAGCGAACGACCTGTTCGCGTTCGCTGCCGCAGGCCTGGCACAGCTCGAGCAGCGTCAGTTCGATCTCTTCCTCGACCACCGCGCCTCGCAGAACGTTCACCATCGTGCCCCCCGTTCCCTCGTCCATCGATCCGCTCCCCGCCCCGGCTCAAACGCCCAGGTGGGCGCGCGGATTCGCCGGAGCGGCCTCGGCCAGTGCCTTGTACGCGTTCCTGGCCGCCTCGGTGTCGGCCGGCGGCAGCGCGATCGTCAGCACCGCGTAAAGATCGCCGGGCGTGCCGCCAGGAAGCCCGCGGCCTTTCAGGCGCAGCTTGCGACCGGCGCCGGATCCCGGCGGGATCGTCAGCTGGACCGTGCCCTCGGGCGTCGGCGCGGCAACGGTGGCCCCCAGCGCCGCCTCGCTCGGCGTGACCGGCAGGTCGAGGTACAGGTCGCGGCCGTCGACCCGGTACACCGGATGCGAGCGAAAGCCGATCTCGAGATAAAGGTCGCCGGCCGGCGCGCCTCCCAGCCCCGGCGAGCCCTGACCGGCGAGTCGCAGGTGCTGGCCTTCGCGCACGCCCTTCGGGATGTCGACCTCCAGCGTGCGCTCCTGCGCCGACAGACGGCCCTCGGCATCGAGCACCGGCATGCGCAGCGTGATCGTTCTCCTGCCGCCTCGGAACGAATCTTCGAGATCGACCTGTACGCGGGCATGATGGTCCTCGCCACGCGCGCGAAAGCCCTGCGAATGACCGGTGCCGGTACCGGCGCGCGCACGCCGTCCGAACAACTCCTCGAAGAACTCGCTGAAGTCGCCGGCGCGCGCGCCGCCCGAGTCGAAGCCGCCGCGAAACTCGAAGCCTTCGTCCCAATTGGGTGGCGGCTGGAAGTCCTGGCCAGCCCTCCAGTTGCTGCCCATCCGGTCGTAAAGCGCGCGCTTCTCCGGATCCTTCAGCACTTCGTAAGCTTCGCCCAGCTCCTTGAAGCGAGCTTCGGCGTCGGGCTCCTTGCTGACGTCCGGGTGGTACTTGCGCGCCAGCTTGCGGTAAGCGCGCTTGATGTCGTCCTGCGACGCATCGCGCGGCAGCGCCATGATCTCGTAATAGTCCTTGAACTCCATCGCCTGCGCCTTTCGAGCGGAAAAAACCGGCGAACCGGTCGCTTCATCCCAAAGTATGGCGGAATCCACGAAGGCCGGTGGCCAGGGCAAGCCAGTTCGGGGCTCCCGGGTTATCTTTGCCTTGTTTGCAACCCGAACGGACCCGCCATGCTCCAGCGTACGAAGCTGATTCCGGCCCCGAGTCCCGGCGTCGCCGCAGCCCTTCCCTCCGCGGCGAACGACAGCGAGCGTCTCGATCGGCAGACCCACGCGGCGATCGGCCGGCTCACTTCTTCGTTGTCGCCGACGGCCGGATTGCTCGCGTTCACCGACTGGGCCTGCCATCTGGCGGTTTCGCCGGGCAAGCAGTTCGACCTGCTGCGGCTGGGGTTCGAGAATGCGCAGCGCCTGAGCAACTACGCACGCGACCGCGCCTTCGCCGCGCCGGACCTGCAGGAGCGCCACAGCATCGTCAAGCCGACCGACGATCCGCGCTTCGCGCACGACGACTGGCAGTACTGGCCGTTCAATCTCACGCACCAGGCCTTCCTGCTCACGCAGCAATGGTGGGGCGCGGCCACGCACGGCGTACGCGGCGTATCGAAGCACCACGAGGACCTCGTCTCGTTCGCGGCTCGGCAGTTGCTCGACGTCGTCTCGCCGGGCAACTACCTGTTTTCCAGCCCGGTCGTGTTGCGGCGCACGCTCGAACAGGGCGGCGCCAACCTGATGCGCGGTGCGATGCACGCGCTCGACGATGTCGAACGGCTGATCAGCGGCGCGCCGCCATCGTCGGCCGCGACGTCGGGATCACGCCCGGCAAGGTCGTGCTGAAGAACCGCCTGATCGAACTGATCCAGTACTCGCCGACCACCGAAGTCGTGCATCCCGAGCCGATCCTGATCGTGCCGGCGTGGATCATGAAGTACTACATCCTCGACCTGTCGCCGCACAACTCGCTGGTCAGGTACCTGGTCTCGCAAGGCCACACGGTCTTCTGCGTCTCGTGGAAGAACCCGAACAGCGAGGATCGCGACCTCGGCATGGACGACTACATCGATCTCGGCCTGCGCGCTGCGATCGACACTGTCGAGGCGACCGTGCCCGGGCAGAAGATCCATGCCACCGGCTATTGCCTGGGCGGCACGCTTCTGTCGATCGGAGCCGCCGCGATGGCGCGCGACGGCGACGACCGGCTGGCCACGGTCACGCTGTTCGCGGCGCAGACCGATTTCACCGAACCCGGCGAACTGGCGCTGTTCATCGACGACAGCCAGGTCAGCCTGCTCGATGCGCGAATGGCCGAGACCGGCTACCTGACCGCCGCCCAGATGGCCGGCGCATTCCAGTTGCTGCGCTCGTACGACCTGCTGTGGTCGCGCATCGTCAGCGAATACCTGATGGGCGACCGCGCCTCGCTGAACGACCTGATGGCCTGGAACGCCGACGCGACCCGGATGCCCGCGCGAATGCACTCCGAGTACCTGCGCCGCCTGTTCCTGAACAACGATCTGGCCGAAGGCCGCTACCAGGTCGACGGCAGGCTGATCTCGATGCACGACCTGCGCGTGCCGGTCTTTGCGGTCGGCACGGTCAAGGATCACGTCGCCCCCTGGCGCTCGGCGTTCAAGCTGCACTCGCAGATCGACACC
>CALLYQ010000073.1 GCA_937858875.1 uncultured Lautropia sp.
GGCCTCGCTGGTTCGAATCGTCGATCCGGGTTGCAGCTTCGAGCTCGACGCGTTCCGGATCGAGCCGATCGCCGTGCCGCACGATGCTCACGAGCCGGTGCAGTACGTGATCGACAACGGACGCAAGCGGCTGGGTGTGCTGACCGACCTGGGATATGGCAGCGTGCACGTGCTCGAGGCGCTGTCGCGGCTCGACGCGCTGGTGCTCGAGTGCAATCACGATGAGCAGATGCTGGCCGGCAACCCGGCCTATCCGCCTGCGCTGAAGCGGCGGATTGCCGGCCCCTGGGGACATCTCGGCAACGCCGAGTCGGCGCGCATCCTGGCGGCCATCGATCGCAGCCGCCTGCGCGTCGTGGTCGCCGCGCACCTGAGCCAGCACAATAACCGGCCCGAACTCGCGCGCCGGGCGTTGGCCGGCGCGCTGGAGTCTTCGCCCGACGAGATCCGCGTCGCCGATCAGGCCGACGGGCTCGCCTGGCTGGAGGTGTAGCCCTCCCGCTTACTGCTTCGCTTCGCTGGCCGCGTTGCGTGCAGCTTGTGCCGCCCGGTCGGCAGCCGCCTTGGCTGCTTCTGCCGCATCGGCGGCCTTGTCCTTGCCGGCTTCGGAGGCCGCCTTGGCCGCTTCGTCGGCCGAGCGGGCGGCGTCGCGCGCCGCGTCGGACGCGGTGCTGCTCGGCGCAGGAGCCGGAGCGGTCGTCGTCGGCTCGGTCGGCGGCGGCACGACGGGTGCTGGAGCGGGTGCCGAGGGGGCGGGTGCGGGTGCCGGTGCAGGCGCTTCCTCGCGCTGTCCGCAGGCGGCGACCGAGACGGCGACCAGCGCTGCGGCGAGCAGAGTCTTGTTATTCATGTCGAGTCCTTTTGTCGTGTCGTGTGAATCGGAGGAGATCGGGCCTCGGTTTTATCGAAGAGGAGGAGAGGCCTGCTCCGATCCAGTATAGAGGCCTGCTATGGCCGCTTTGTGGCGGGGAGCAGGCGCAGCCAGCCCGCTTTGTGCCATTGATGGAGGATCGGCAACAGTTCGTCGTCGTCTGCAACAGTTTGTAAATCAGCGGGACCCAAATGGCGCCGCCCGGCCAGACGTTGCAGCAAGGTACGGGTGCTCGCAGTCATGCGCTCGGCTTCGCCGTTGACGTAGACGGTGTTGCCGCGCCACAGCATCCGGGTGCGCCGATCGAGCGCGACGCCCTGACGCCGGATGCGGCGGTTGAATGCACGCAGGCCGATCGACGGCGGGGCGTCGAACCAGACGCCCGCCTTGGGTTCGCTCAGGTAGCGGCCGATGAACTCGTCGATCTGTGCGGTCGTCGGCCGCCATCGGCGCGCCCAGTCGGCCAGCTTGCCGTGCAGGTCGTCCGGGATCAGCGCCGCGGCAGCGGGGTCGATGGCCCGGCGGCCGCGGTCGCCGAAACGCGGATCGGGTCCGCCCGGGAAATCGGCGGCCTCGGCCAGGAAGGCGGCAAGAAATTCATGACGCGATGGCGCACGAAACCCGATCGAGCAGGTCATGCATGGGCCCTCGGCGATTCCGTCGTGTCCCCAGCCGGGCGGCAGGTAAAGCATGTCGCCGGGTTCGAGCAGCCATTCCTGCTCGGCCTCGAAATTCGCGAGGATGCGCAGCGGCAGACCCGGCAGGAGCCGCGGTTCCGCGACGCGGCCGATCCGCCACCGCCGACGGCCCCAGGCCTGAAGCAGGAACACGTCGTAGGAGTCGAGGTGCGGACCGACGCCGCCGCCGTCGGCCGCCAGGCTGATCATCAGGTCGTCGAGCCGCGCATCGGGCAAGAAGCGGAAACGCGACAGCAGCGCATGCACGGCGTCCGAATGCAGGTCCGCACCCTGCACGAGCAGCGTCCAGTTGCGTCCCGACAGCGGCGGCAACTGGCCGGCATCGAAGGGGCCGTGCTCGAGCATCCAGCGACCCCGGCGACGGGCGACCAGACGCGATTCCACCGAGTCGTCGGCCGCGAGCGCGATCAGCGCAGCGGCGTCGAGCGGCGCCTCGAAGTCCGGGATCGCCTGGCGAATCAGCAGCGGTGCGCGCTGCCAGTGCCGGCGCATGAACTGGTCTACACTGAGACCGCCGAGCGGCGGTGCGTTCGAATCGGCGCTACCGGGCTTCATCTGGCGCACGCGCTTGCCGGTGTCACGAAGCGGTCCTCGGTGTCATGAGCCGATTATAGGCAGGGAGAAAAGTTGGAACTGGTGGCGATCAGGAACCGCTGGGTCACGGTTCACTACCGGCTGTTCGATTCGCAGGGCGAAGCGGTGGAAAGCGGCGAGCGCGAGATCACCTACCTGCACGGCGGCTACGGCGAGATCTTCCAGCCGATCGAGCAGGCGCTCGAAGGGAAGGCCGCCGGCTTCGAGACCAGCCTGTATCTGGAGCCGGAGCAGACTTTCGGCGACTACGACGCCGATCTGATCCGGCTGGCGGCGCGCGCCGATTTTCCCGAGCAGATCGAGCCGGGCATGAGTTTCGACGGCGTGCCGGGCGAGGCACCCGACGGCCGCATCTGGATCGTGACCGATATCAGCGACGACGCCGTCGTGCTCGACGGCAACCATCCGCTGGCCGGCATGGCGCTGCGATTCGATCTGCGCATCGTCGAGGTCAGCGAGGCCGACGACGACGAGATCGCCGACCAGCAGGCACTGGCGAACTGACTCGGTAGCGGGTCAGGCCAGCCGCTCGCGCAGGGCGGGTACGAAGGCGTCGGAGAAGCAGGCGTCCTCGGACAGCCCCTGCGCGACGAACGCGGGCCGCGCGGCGTCGACCATCCTCACCGAACCGCAGGCATAGACCGAGAAACCCGACAGGTCGGGGAAATCGGCGAGGATCGCTTCGTGCACCAGCCCGGAGCGCCCCTGCCAGTCATCGTCGTCGGCCGGCTCGGAGATCACCGGCACGAACTTGAAGTTCGGGTACTGGCGCGTCCAGCGCTCGGGCAATTCGGTCAGGTACAGGTCGCGTGGCCGGCGCACGCCCCAGTACAGGTACAACGGCCGCTCGATGCCGAGATGGAAGCACTCTTCGAGCAGGCTCTTGACCGGTGCGAAACCGGTCGCGCCGGCCACGAAGATCAGCGGTTTGTTGCTTGGCTCGCGCAGCAAGAAGGATCCGATCGGCCCCTCGATCTGCAGGCTGTCGCCGACCTTCATCGATTCGAACACCATGCCCGTGAAGCGTCCACCCGGCATCCGGCGAACGTGCAATTCGATCAGTCCGGTGCTGCCGGCGCGCTCGGTGAACGAATAGCTGCGCCGCGCGCCGTCGTCGAGGATCACGTTCAGGTACTGGCCCGCATCGAAGGCGATGCGCTCGCCTTCGGGCAGCCGCAGCGCCACCAGCATCACGTCGTGAGCCAGCCGTTCGAGGCGTTCGACGCGCACGGTCCAGGTACCGATCTCGGTTCCGCGCGCGGCCGCGTTCTCCTCGTACTCGAACTCGACGTCGGTGACCGCCGTGGCACAGCAAGTCAGGATGCGCCCGGCGCGCCGCTCGTCTTCGGACAGTGCGTTGGCCTGGTAGCCGGACATCTCGACTTCGCCGCCGATCAGCGTGCCCTTGCAGACGCCGCAGCCGCCGGAGCGGCACTCGAAGGGCAGCGGAATGCCGGCGCGCAGGCCGGCGTCGAGCAGCGTCTCGCCGGGACGCGCGGGCGCGAGCTGCCTGCCCGGATGCACGGTCATCTGCCGGATTTCGCCGTGGCGTGTGCGTGCCGGCGGCAGCCAGGGCAGCGCGATCATCAGCAGCGTGATCGCGGCGCACGCGATCCACAGCTTCAGCGGATCCCACGAATAGATCAGCGGGTAGACGAGCAGGTAGAACCAGTCGATCGACAGCGTGGTCGGTGAGGCGGCGAAATCGGCCGGCGCCTGGCTGACGACCGGCCTGACCAGCGACAGCGCCAGCAGCATCGCGACCAGCGCGATCGCGATCGGGCGCGGCGGCATCTGCGAGGCGCGTGGCACGCGCTGCGTATGGATCCATAGCGCCAGCATCACGACCAGCGGAATGCCGATGTGCAGGAAGGACAGCAGCGAGAACAGCCGGTCGGAGATCGCTTCCGGCGTGATGAAGTTGCGCATCAGCAGGCCGTTGAAGACCGGCAGCGCATCGAGCCATTCGGCCGTGGCCACGACGACGAACTGCGCGAGCTGGTCCCAGGGCAGCATGAAGCCGTTGACGCCCGACGCGTAGACGAGCCACAACACGACGACACCGCTGACCCACGAGAAGGCGCGAAAGCCGCGGTAGCGATCGAACGCGAAGTGTCGTGTCAGATGCAACAGCATCGTCAGCACCATCGCGTCGGACGCGTAGCGATGCACGCTGCGCATGATGCCGCCGGCGAACCACTGGCCGTGCGTGAGCGCCTCCATCGACGCGTAGGTGGAGTCGACGCTGGTCTCGTAGAAGACGTAGACGTACAGGCCGCTGACGACGACGATCCAGAACATCCAGTAGCTGGTCGCGCCGAGGTAGTACATCGGATTGAGCCGGTCGCCGAAGACGCGGTTGCCGACCGCCTCCATGCGCAGGAACAGCCACTGCATCGACGACCGGATCCGCTTCAGCACCGCCACCTCCGTTCTTGTCCGACGATCGCCAGCCGTGCCAGCCCTCGGTGGGACTCATGCTGTCGGGCTGTCAAAAACCGTTCCTTGATCGTCGTCAACGAGCGGCAGGCACAAATCGTCAGGATGAAGATTCAGAAGAAATACATCTAGGAGAGACCATGGCCGACAGCAAGCAAGCCCAGCAGCCGACCGGCGAGCCCGAAACGGCCGGCCAGGTCGAGGAACGCGTGCCGGTAATGCAGCAGATCCTCGACAACCCGTTCCTGCTGCTGTTCCTCGGCATCACGATTCCGACCGTCTTCTACATCCTGTGGGGGGTGATGGAGATCGCGACGGTACCGATCAGCCCGCTCGCCAGATAGCCTCCGGAGACCCATGCCATGAGCGCGATCCTCCCTCCCGGGCAACGCATCTGGTGGAAGCAGCCTGTCGACAAGGTCGAACTGATCTGGATCGGCATCGCCTTCGTCTGGTGCATGGTGCTGTTCTTCATGATGCCGTACTGGCACGTGTTCGGTAACCAGAACCTGTCGCCGGAGACCTACCGGGTCAAGCCCGAACTGTTCTCGCGGGCCACGCAGGAGATGGTCGACAAGTACACGGTGCGCACCGAGACCGACGAGAAGATCCCGGTCGTCGCGCCACCGGCCGGCAGCGACATCTACCTGATCGCGCGGCTCTGGTCGTTCTGGCCGATCCTCGAACTCGAGAAGGGCCAGAGCTACCGGCTCCATCTCTCGGCGATGGACTACCAACACGGCTTCTCGCTGCAGCCGGAGAACATCAACGTCCAGGTGCTTCCCGGCTACCAGCACGTGATCACGATCAAGCCGAATCGCAGCGGCACCTACGCGATCGTCTGCAACGAGTTCTGCGGCATCGGGCACCACCGGATGGTGTCCCGGCTCTACGTCAAGTGAGGGGATGAGCATGGCAAGCGTACACGCGCCGAGCCTGGGCATGGCAGGCGTGCAGCCGCAGTTCCGCGTCTGCCCTCGCTCCGGGCTGCAGTTCCACCGATCGGCCGAGACGCTGATCAAGCTGAACGCCGTCGCGGCGGTCGTCACGCTGCTGGTCGGCGGCGTGCTCGCGCTGCTGATCGTGCTGACGCGCTGGCAGGCGATCCACCTGATCGACGCCGACAATTTCTATCTGCACCTGACCGCGCATGGCCTGGACATGCTGGTCGCCTGGATCATCTTCTTCGAGATCGCGATCCTGTACTTCTGCTCGTCGACGCTGCTGCGCTGCCGGCTCGCGACGCCCCGATGGGCCTGGCTCGGCCTGGCGCTGATGGTGATCGGCACGATCACCTTCAACGTGGCGATCTTCTCGGGCAACGCCACGGTCATGATGACCTCCTACGTGCCGATGCCGGCACATCCGGCGTTCTACCTCGGGCTGATCCTGTTCGCGGTCGGCGCGCTGATCGGCTGCTTCGTGTTCCTGGGCACGCTGGTCGTGGCGAGGGCCGAAAAGACCTACGAAGGCTCGATCCCGCTGGTGACCTTCGGCGCGCTGACCGCCTGCATCATCGCGATCTACACGATCGCTTCGGGCGCGATCATCCTGATCCCCACCTTCCTGTGGTCGATCGGATACATCACGCACATCGATCCGGCGATGTACCGGGTCATCTGGTGGGCTTTCGGCCACTCGTCGCAGCAGGTCAACGTCAGCGCGCATGTCGCGGTCTGGTACGCGATCGCCGCGATCGTGTTCAACGCAAAGCCGATGTCGGAGCGGGTCAGCCGCGGGGCCTTCTTTCTGTACATCTGCTTCCTGCAGCTTGCAGCCGCCCACCACATCCTGGCCGATCCGGCGGTTGGCACCGAGTGGAAGATCTTCAACACTAGCTACGCGATGTACCTGGCGGTGCTGGCCTCGATGATCCACGGCCTCACGGTACCCGGCGCGATCGAAATGGCGCAGCGGGAAAAAGGCTTCACGAAGGGCCTGTTCGAGTGGCTGCGCAAGGCGCCATGGGGCAATCCGGTGTTCTCGGGCATGTTCATGTCGCTGATCGGCTTCGGTTTCCTCGGCGGCATCTCGGGCGTGATGATGGGCTCCGAGCAGCTGAACATGATCATCCACAACACGATCTACGTGCCCGGGCACTTCCATGCCACGGTGGTCCTCGGCACCACGCTCGCGTTCATGGCGATCACCTACTTCCTGCTGCCCACGCTGTTCAACCGCGAGGTGATCCTGCCCGGCTGGGCCAAGTGGCAACCCTACGTGTTCGGGCTGGGCATGGGCGTGTTCACGCTGTCGATGATGGGCGCGGGCACGCTCGGCGTGCCGCGACGCCACTGGGACATCACCTTCGCCGGTGCCTCGCTGCCCTACGAGTTTCCGGGCACGGCGCTGCTGATGATGGCCATCGTCGGCGTCTCGGGCGTGATCGCGGTGATCGGCGGGGCGATGTACATCATCATCACCGTCGGCACGATCCTGTTCGGCAAGCGGCTCGACGCGGGCACCTACACGCACACGATCAGCCCGCTGCGCATGCCGGTGCAGGCCGCGCTGACCGGCCGCGGACACGAGGCCAGCTTCCACGCGCCCGGCACCTTCGTGCTCGCGCTGGTCTTCCTGGCGGCCTTCGTGCTGTACTACTTCGTCAACTGGAAGTACCTGTCGACGGTCTGGGGGCTCAGCTAGCCGCGGCTGGATCAGGAGGAGGAGGCACATGAAGGCCTTGCTGAATCTGTTCAAGCTGCGGATCGGTTTCGCGATCGCGCTGACCGCCGTGGCCGGCCTGATGATCGCGCCCGGCGGCGCGATCGAGGGCTGGCAGGCGGCGGTGCTGACGCTCGCCGTGCTGGTGTCTTCGGCCGCGGCCGGCGCGTTCAACCAGTTCTACGAGGTCGATCTCGACGCGCGGATGGCTCGCACGCAGCGGCGGCCTTTCGTCACTGGCCGCATGCGCCATCACGGCGGATGGCTGGCGCTGATCGTGGCGTTGACCGGCATCGCGGTGGCGGCAGCCTGGCTCGCAACGAACGCCGCGGCCGCGCTGTACACCTTCCTCGGCGCGTTCTTCTACGCGATCGTCTACACGGTCTGGCTCAAGCGCCGCACGCCATGGAACATCGTGATCGGCGGATCGGCGGGCAGCTTCGCGGTGCTCGCCGGCGCCGCCGCCGTGCAGCCCTCGTTGTCGGCCGAAGCGCTGCTGCTGGCGCTGGTGCTGTTCCTGTGGACACCCCCGCACTTCTGGAGCCTGTCGATCGTCTATCGAGACGACTACGCGCGCGCCGGCGTGCCGATGCTGCCGGTCGTCAAGGGCGATCGCTATGCGGCCTGGGTGATCTTCGCGCATGCGGT
>CALLYQ010000074.1 GCA_937858875.1 uncultured Lautropia sp.
CGGGCCGGCGCTGGCGGCGGTGGCCTTCGTGCTCGGCGTCGCCACCGACGCGATCGGCACCGGCCAGCGGATCAACGTGCTGGCTCCACCGCTGCTGGCGGTCATGGTCTGGAACCTCGTCGTTTACCTGGCGCTGGCGGCCAGGGCAGTCGGAGGCCTCGTCGACCGCGAAGGCGATCCAGCGACCGGTGCTCGCGTCGGGCCCCGCGCCGGCCTGGCGGCACGGCTGCTGGCGCGCGCCGCGCACATGGCCTCGCTGCCGCGCCGAGGCTCCGGAAAGGTCGACGGCACCGCCGCCGACGGTGCCGTGCCGGTGCTGGCCCGGTTCAATCTCGACTGGGCACAGGCGAGCGCCCGGCTGAACGCCACGCGGATCGCCCGGATGCTGCACCTGGGCGCGATCGCGTTCGCAGCCGGCGCGCTGGCCGGCATGTATGTCCGGGGACTGGCGCTCGAGTATCGCGCCGGCTGGGAGAGCACCTTCCTCGACGCCGGGGCGATCCGAGCCACGCTCGATGTCGTGCTCGGCCCCGCCTCGTGGCTGACCGGGATCCCACTGCCCGACGAAGTGCGGCTCGAAGCGATGCGCTTTCCGCAGACCGACGGCGAACCGGCCGCGCCCTGGATCCACCTTTACGCGGTCAGTGTCGCGCTCGTCGTGCTGCTGCCGCGCGCGCTGCTTGCGCTGCGCGACTGGATCGTCGAACGCCGGCTGGCCGCCGATTTCCCGCTGCCGCTCGACGACGCGTATTTCGCCGCGCTGACGCGCTCGCACCGCGGCGAGGCCGCTCAGGTCGCCGTCGTGCCGTACAACCATCAGCCGTCGCCGCAGGCGGTGCTCGCGCTGCGCGAAAGCCTGTCGACGGTGCTGGGCCCCACGTTGCGCCTTGCGATGATGCCGACCGTCGTCTACGGCGACGAGGAGTCGGCGGGCCGCGAACTGCCGCCCGATCGGCCGCTGGCGCTGGCGATCGCACTGTTCAGCGCCACCGCTACGCCGGAGCCCGACAGCCAGCGCGCTTTCGTCGATGCGCTGTCCACCACGCTGCCCACCGAGGTGCCCTTGCTGCTGCTCGTCGACGAATCGGCCTTCGTATCGCGCTTCGGCGACGACGCAACCGCACGACGCCGCCTCGACGAGCGCCGGCAGGCCTGGAACCGGCTGCTGGCCGCAGAACGAAGCAGCCCGCTGTTCACCGACCTCGAGCGCAGCGACGCGGATACGGCCGCTCGCCAGCTGCGCAGCGCGATCGACCGGCTGTCGCAGCCGGATACGCGACCCGCCGCGCTGCGAGCCGGATGATGCCGATATCGACGCCGATGCCGACGACTCCAACTACCCGCGAGCTGCTGCGGTGAACGCCGAAACGATCTCGCTGAGCCTGATCTCGCATACCAACGTCGGCAAGACGACGCTCGCGCGCACGCTGCTTGGCCGCGATATCGGGGTCGTGCGCGATGAAGCGCACGTGACCGACACCGCCGACGAATACACGCTGGTCCGGACGCCGGCAGGCGACCGGCTCGGGCTCTGGGATACGCCGGGCTTCGGCGACAGCGCAAGGCTCGCCAGGCGCCTCGAAGCGAGCGGCGACCCGGTCGGCTGGCTGCTCGGCCAGGTCTGGGACCGCTTTCGCGACCGCGCGCTGTGGTCGAGCCAGACGGCCGCGCGCAACGTGCGCGAGCAGGCCGACGTCGTGCTGTACCTGGTCAACGCGTCCGAGGCGCCCGACGAGGCCGGCTACGTCGCGCCCGAGATGCGGGTGCTCGACTGGATCGGAAAGCCGGTCGTCGTGCTGCTGAATCAGCTCGGCAAGCCGCTGTCGGCGCAAGCCGAGGCGGCCGAAGTGCAGACCTGGCGCGCAGCGCTGGGCGGCGCGCAACAGGTGCGCGCCGTGCTCCCACTGGACGCATTCGCGCGCTGCTGGGTCCAGGAAGCGACGCTGCTGCACACGATCGCGCCGCTGATCGACGAAACCCGGCAGCCGGCCTTCGACCGGCTCGTCGAGGCCTGGATGACACAGCGGCGCGAGACCTTCGATGCGTCGATGCGCGTGCTCGCCGAGCGGATCGCGATGGCGGCCGCCGACAGCGAACGGATCGACGACGCCGGCGTGCTCGACCGATTGCGGGACGTCGGCGGAACGGTCCTTGGCAAGCTGCCGACGATCTCCGGGCGCGCGGATGCGTCCGACGAGACGCTGCCGTCCGCCAGCCGGCAGGCCGGCATGCGCAGGCTCGCCGAGCGCCTCGATGCCGAGATTCGCGACAGCACCGACCGGCTGATCCGGCTGCACGGCCTCGAAGGCAAGGCTTCAGAGACGATCCTCGCGCGCCTGGCCGAGCATTACGTGGTTCGCCAGCAACTGAGCGAAGGCAAGGCGGCCGCATTCGGCGGCGCGGTCACCGGTGCGCTGGCGGGGCTGAAAGCCGACCTGGCGACCGGAGGGCTCAGTTTCGGCGCCGGGCTGCTGGCCGGCGGCGTGCTCGGCGCGCTCGGCGCCTTCGGGCTTGCGCGCGGCTACAACGTCGTACGCGGCAAGCGCTCGTCGTCGATCACCTGGTCGGACGCGATGCTCGACGAACTCGTCACGACCGCGCTGCTCGGCTACCTGGCGGTCGCGCACTACGGCCGCGGCCGCGGCGACTGGACGCCGTCGGAACACCCGCCGCACTGGCGCGGCGTCGTCGAAGCGGTGCTGCGCGAACGGCGCGAAAGCTTCGTGCACGTCTGGTCGCTGCGCGGCGAAGCACAGGCGCGAGACGCGATCGTGGAGACACTGCAGCCCGCGCTCGCCGAGGCCGCGCTCGAGGTGCTCGAACGGCTGTATCCGGGAGCGCGTACGCGCTGACTCCCGGGCTCGCACCCCACCGGCAGCCGCAGGCCCCGGTCGGCGCCGACGTATCATCGGCCACGATGGCTACCGAGCGCGACCCGACCCTGACTCCCGACGACTCACAGATCGTCTACACGGCCGTCCGTGCGCAGGGTCCGGGCGGGCAGAACGTCAACAAGGTGTCGAACGCCGTGCAGTTGCGCTTCGACATCCGGGCGTCGACACTGCCCGAAGACGTGAAGACGCGATTGCTCGAACTGCGCGACCAGCGGATCAGCGCCGACGGCGTCGTCGTCATCAAGGCGCAGCGCTCGCGCAGCCTCGAGAAGAACCGCGCCGATGCGCTGGCGCGCCTGCTCGAGCTGATCGATCGCGCCGCCTACGTACAGCCGGAGCGCCGGCCGACGCGTCCGACCCGCGCCTCGCAGCTGCGGCGCGTCGACCAGAAAGTGCAGCGCGGCCGGATCAAGGCCTTGCGCAGACGCCTCGACGAATAAGGGAATGACCAGCGGCGACCGACGAAACACAGGAACAAAGGAGACTTCGATGAACCTCGAACAAGCAATTCGCCAGGGCCGCCTCGAACTCGCCGCCGCACTGCGCTGGTCGGCGCGCTGCGGGCTGAACGAAGGCGTCTGCAATCACTACAGCCTCGAAATCGACGACGGCCACTACCTGATCAACCCGCAAGGCATGCACTGGAGCGAGGTCCGTGCCGGCGACATCCTGCTGATCGACGCCGACGGCAAGGTCCTCGACGGCCCGCATTCGCTCGAGCCGACCGCCTTCTTCATCCATAGCTGGATCCACCGGATGAACCGGCACGCGAAGTGCATCCTGCATACGCACATGCCGTACGCAACGGCGCTCACGCTCGTCGACGGCGGCCGCCTTCTGATGGCCGGCCAGAACGCGCTGCGTTTTCACGGCAAGGTCGCCTACGACGACCTGTACAACGGCCTTGCGCTCGACGACGACGAAGGCCGGCGCATTGCCTCGCAACTCGAGGGCCGCAGCGTGATGTTCATGGCCAGCCACGGCGTGACCGTGGTCGGCCCGAACGTGGCCTGGGCCTTCGACGACCTGTATTACCTCGAACGCGCCTGCATGCATCAGGTGCTGGCGACGCAGGCCGCGGCCGGCGCGCCGCTGCGCATCGTCGACGACGCGCTGGCGGCGCGCGTGGCCGAACAGGTCGAAGGCGAGCGGCAGCAAAGCGAGATGTTCTTCGCGTCGATCTGCCGGATGCTGGATCGGGAGGAGCCGGGGTGGTCGCGCTTCTGATCACACGGCTTGCAGCACTTGCTGGCGAACCGCCTTTGCGGCTTCAATGGGCCGCTGCCGCGCCGGTATACGTGGGCGTACAAGGGGCCGGGCCGGCGTTCGGTGCCGGCTCGGGGTTGATCAGGCAGCCCGCGATCTGGATCACCTCGTCGGGCACGTGGCGCGACGAGGCCTTCGTGCAAATCTGCTCGAAGCACTCGATCGGTCGTGCGAGGGCGTCAGAACCAGTCGTTCAGCATCACCCCCGCCCCGATCCGCTGCAGTCGCCGGTCGTAGTCGATCAGGCTCTCGCCGTAACCGTCGAAATACTGCACGTACCAGCGCAGTTGCGGGCTGAAGCCGGTCGGCCGGCTCCAGTCGAGCTGCGCCGAGCCCTTGCCGCCGCTGCCGAGGTTGCGACGCATCGTTAGCGTCCAGTTGTTCGTCTCGCCGACATGTCCCAGACGGATCTCGCCGTTGCCGGCGAAGCGGGTGATCTCCGGGTTGTCGTCGTCGTCGTCCTCGGGAACCCGCCACCACGGCCGCAGCGACAGCCACCATCCGTTGGGGCGATCGAGCGTCAGTTCGGCGAACAACCGGTTCCAGCTCCGCGAGATCTGCCCGGAGCGGCCATTCGATTGGTGGACGAAGCCGAGTGACGCCAGCCTCGCCGACCAACCGGCCACCGAGAAGCCGGGTCGCCACGCGTAGAACACTTCGGGCTCGTGGCCGTAATCGCGAAATGGAGACGAGATGTCGTCGTTGTAGGCCTGCCACCAGAACTGACCGGTGTATGCGAAGAACAGTGCGCCGCGTCCTTCGAACAGGGGCGGCGTCAGCGGGAACTTGAAGCTGAGCTGGAACTTGATCTCGTTGCGCTGCAGGACTTCGGATCCCGCGAACGGGTCGCTCGACATGTGCGAGAACGGCAGGAGGTAGTTCGGCCGATGCGGCAGCAGCGCGAAGCGCTCGCCCCAAAGCCGCGATTCGCTGAGCATCCGGCGTTCGACCGGGGAACTCGTCGTGCCGAAGGCCACCGGCTCCGGCACCGGCGGCAGCGGCGCGATCAGCTGCGACTGCCGGCTCGCGTCGTCTTCGGGCGTGGCCGAAGGCAGCGTCGCCGCCGGTGGTGCGCAATCGGCCTGGATCTCGGCGACCGTCACCGTGGGCTCGGCTGCGCGCATCCGGTCGAGCAGGCAGCGCTCGTGGTCGGTGTACTCCGACTGCGCCGCTGCCGGCGGCGTCGGCAGCAATACCATCAGCAGGCACAGCGCCAGCCCGGCCGATCGGAGCCGGCGCACTCGCACGGCGCGCCTCGCCGTTTCGCTGTTCATCTTGGTCTTGCGCCGGTCGGCGTGCGGAGGAATGCAGAGGCGACATTCTGCCGCAAGCCGGCCGGGCTACCCGGTGCAAGCGCTCGGACCGTCGCGCCTCAGCGGCGTCCGGCCAGCGACTCGTTTTCCATCAGCAGGTAAGTGTTGTAGGCGTTGCGGCGGTTCGCTTCGTCGAAGGCGGGCAACTGCTCGAATCGCGACCAGTCGGTCGCATCGTAGGCCTCGTCGAAGGGAACGAAATCGTCGACGGCCATCCCCATCTGCTCGCGCAGGTACAGCAGGTAGTCGTGGGTCAGTGCGATGTCGGCCGTCGCATCGCGAGAGGCTGGTCCATGACCGGTGACGACGAAGCGCGGCCGGCTCTCGGCCAGCGCGTCGAGCGCCGTCAGCCAGGCGCGGCTGTCGGCGTCGCCGACGTAGGGCACGCGTCCGGCGAAGATCAGGTCGCCGGCGAACAGCACGCCGTCCTCTTCGACCAGCATCATCAGATCTTCGGCCGTATGCGCCGGGCCGGCCGCATGGATGCGAAAGCCGATGCCGCCCAGCCGGAATGCCGTGTCGCCGTCGAGATAGACGTCAGGCTCGACGATCCGCGCTTCTTCGGTGACCCAGGGCGCCAGCGACTGCCTGCGCTCGGCCAGCCGTTCGGCCGGCGCATCGGTCGCGAGGTAGTCGCGAACGCGCGCGTGCGCCCAGACTGCGGCGCCGGCCGCCTTCAGCGCCTGCACACCGTAGAAATGGTCGGAGTGATAGTGGCTGACGATCACTCGCCGCACCCGCTTGTCGGTGATCGAGCGGATCCGGTCGAGCAGCGCCGCGCCGAGCGCCGGCGTGCCGAGCGCATCGAAGACGACGACGCCGTCGTCGGTCACGACGAAACCGGCGTTGGAATTGAAGCCCTGGTTCTCGTGCGAAACGACGCCCTGCTCGCCTTCGACCCACCAGACGCGCTCGGTCAGCTGCTGCAGGCGCAGGTCGACGGTGACCGGTGCACCATGCCGCGCCGGCTCGCTGGCCTGCAAGGCGCCCGTTACGAGCATCGCGAAGAACGCGAGCGCGACGCTCCGGGCGCCCGCCGGACCGAGCGCCGGGCCGAGCGCCGGGCGCAGCACGGCGCCCGTCACAGCTCGATGTCGAACTGGATCGCGTCGATCCCCGCCTGTGCGCAGGCCTCGTCGGCGTCACCGCCCGGCGCACCGGAGACGGCGATTGCTCCGACCGTCGAGCCGGCCGACTCGATCGGCACGCCGCCGCCAGCGGCGATGACGCGCGGCAGGTCGCGGATTCCGCTCATCTCCTTGCCGGCCTGCGTTTCGCGGCCGAGTTCCGAGGTAGGGATCCTGAACGAAGCTGCGGTCCAGGCCTTGTCGATCGCCATGCCGACCGTGTGCGCGCCCCCGAAGCGATCGCGAAGGAAGACCTGCGGCACGCCTGCACGGTCGACGACCGCCACGCCGACCTGGTAGCCGGCTTCGCGGCAGGCTGCGAGCGCGGCCTGCGCCGCCTTCGTCGCCGTCTCCACGGTCAGGTTGCGCGTTTCGAACAGCGCCCCGGCCGAAGCCTGCGGCGCGAGCAGTCCAGCGCTCAATGCGCTGGCGGTGAACACCATGGCGGTCAGCACGCGGTTTTGCTTCATCACTCCTTCTGCCTCCTTGTCCTCTTCCACGCCGTCTCAGCGTTTCGCATCGTCGAGCAGCAGCGCGATCTCGGCGATGTCCTCGGGAAACATCTCGCCGATCTCGAGCTTCGCCAGCCGCGATTGCCGGTCGACGACCCAGACGATCGGCAAGCCCCTCGGCCGCCCGAGCGCGGCCCGCCAGCGCTCGTCGTCCATCGCCGCGTGAAAGACATAGCCGTTGTCCGCCATGTAGCGGCGCGCTGCGTCGGAATCGCGGTCGATCGACAGCCCGAGCACTTCGAGGCCGCGGTTGCTGTGCGCGCGATGCAGGGCGTCCAGATGCGGATTCTGGCGCGCGCAGAACGGGCACCAGCTCGCCCATAGCTCGACGACGAGCAGCTTGCCGTCCCAGTGGCTCGGCGGCAGCACACGGCCGTCGAGAAGCGTGACCTCGGGCAAGGCGATGCGGCTGCCGATTTCGGGAACCGCGGGTTTCATCGCAGGTGCCGAACCACTCGCCTGCGCGAACGCGCCGCGGCCCGCCTGCAGCAAGCCGAACCCTGCGGCGCAGGCCGCACCGCGGCCGAGCACGGCGCGTCTGCCGAAGTCGGTTGCCGCCATCGCTCTACCGGCCGCCCATCGCCGTCAACAGGATCCGAGCCCGGGATCGTCAGCGACGCCGGCCAGGCGGGGCAGGTTCAGCTCGCGCGGTGGCACGGTCTTCTTCGCCTTCAGCCAGGTCTCGACGACCTGCCAGATCGGCTCGCCCTGCGCCCCCTCGGCCACCGGCGCCCAGCCGGCGACCTTGTAGGTCTTCGAAGCCTCGATCGGCTTGCCGTCCAAACGCATGTCGCCGATCCGCGAACC
>CALLYQ010000075.1 GCA_937858875.1 uncultured Lautropia sp.
GCAACCGGTGTCCGAACCGGCGGCACGGCCGATCCGGCAGCGGCAAGCCCCGTCGCCGCCGACCCTGGCGCCGACCCTGGCGCCGACGCAGACGCTCTGGCCGAGGCATCCGGCGCATACCCGCTGTGGATCTCGCTGCTGGCGCTCGCCGCGATGGTCGCGCTGATCCCGGTAACGATCATCTGGGGGCGCGCGATCTCGCCCTGGATCGTGCCGGCCTCGATGCTCGGCTTCCTGAGCTTCGCTGCGCTGCGCGGCGTGCGCGTCTACGAGGTCTTCGTGGCCGGCGCCGCCGAAGGCTTCCACGTCGCAGTGCGGATCATTCCCTATCTGGTCGCGATCCTCGTGGCGGTCGGGATGCTGCGAGCGAGCGGCGCGCTCGAAGTGATCGTGACGGCGCTCGCCACGTTCACCGCGCCGTTCGGCCTGCCGGCCGAGGCGCTGCCGATG
This sequence comes from uncultured Lautropia sp., assembly GCA_937858875.1. Taxonomy (GTDB): domain Bacteria; phylum Pseudomonadota; class Gammaproteobacteria; order Burkholderiales; family Burkholderiaceae_E; genus Zeimonas. The sequence continues at coordinate 451 of CALLYQ010000075.1, forward strand.
GCGCTGCTACGCCCGCTGTCGGGCTCCGGCGCCTACGGCGTGATGGCTTCGATCATCCAGGATCCGGCGATCGGCCCCGACAGCTACGTCGGCATGCTCGTCAGCACCTTGCAGGGTTCGAGCGAAACGACGTTCTACGTGCTGGCCGTCTACTTCGGCGCCGTGCATGTCCGGCGGATGCGGCATGCGGTGGCTGCGGCGCTGATTGCCGATGTCGTGGCCGTGGTGGCTGCCGTGGCGATCTGCAGCGCGCTCTATCGCTGAGCCGCAGCACGCTGACCCGTCAACACGACGGCAGGAAAACCGGCAAAGACCGAAGCCGCAGAAATCAAGCCATCCACGACCTGAACCCGGCGCCCCGACAACCGGTCGACGAGCTCCCCTTCAACGAGTCGGTCGAGCAGCACCGCCGCGTCGCCCCAGACGTCTCCTTCAGGCAGACGCCCCGGCGCGCCCAGCAACTTCACGAACAGCCGCGCGACGATCACGACCACGACCGAGGCCCCGGTGCAGCGCGCGTAGGCGACCAGATGCTCCGCCGCCGCCCCGCCCACCTGCAGCGGCCGGTAATCGCCGTCGCGAAACAGCGCCGGCTCGGCGCGCCGCAATTGCAGCAGGCGCCATGTCAGGAACAGCTTCGCCTCGTCGGCGCGCGGGTCGCGCGACAGCTCGGCGGCCGTCGCTTCGATGCCGGCTTCGTCGATACGGCCTTCGATGCGCTCGAGCAACGCGGCATGCCCGGCGAAGTCGACCGGCCGGCGGTTGTCCGGATCGACGAGGCTGAAGTCGAAGCACTCGTTGCCGCGGTACAGGTCCGGCACGCCGGGCGCGGTCAGGTGGATGCCCGCCATCGCCAGGCTGTTCAGCGCGCCGAACCAGGCGATCGGCTCGACCTGCGCCGCCAGGTCGGCAAGGAAGGCGTTCGAGTCGCCGGGCGCAAGGACCGCTTGCACGAAACCGCTCAGCGCCCGTTCGTAGTCCGGATCCGGGTTTACCCAGCTCGTCTCCTGCTTCGCCTCGCGCGCGGCCTTGATCATGTAGCCGTCGATCCGCTCGGTATAGGCGGCCAGGCCGTCGCCTGCGTCCCGCTCCGGCCGGAAGCTGCCCAGCAACACCTGGTACAGCAGGTATTCGTCGTTGCGCGAGGGCGCGGCGTCACTGCCGCGGCGGCCCGTGCGCAGTATCACGCGGCGCCGGCGGTTCATCGTGCGCCAGCGGCGCAGCAACAGGCGCCACTGCGAGGGCAGCTCCGAGATCACGTCGATGCGCGCCCGCACGTCGGCCGAGCGCTTGCTGTCGTGCGTGGACAGCGCGATCAGCGCGTGCGGCCAGTTCACGGCGCGGTCGGCGTTCGCGGCATGGAAGGCTCGTATCGTGAGCCCGAAGCTGTCGGGTTCGCTGCCGACGTCATTCAGCGAAGCCAGCCGGTTGAAGCGGTACAGGGCCGTATCCTCGACGCCCTTGGCCATGACCGGCGACGTGAACTGCTGGAAACGCCGGGCAAAGGCCAGCGTACGAGCACGCAGGACCGCCGGGGCGCCCGGCGGCGCACGGCCGAGCAACACGTCGCGCACGAAACCGAAGACGGCGACGTCGGCGGTGCGGCTGCGCCGTGTCGCGGCACCGACCGCCCATTCGACGTAGCGACGATCGCTCGAGGACACGCGCTCGGCGATGTAGGTCCGGTAGACGGGCATCTGCGCGGCGACGTCGGCGAGCGCCCGTCGCAGCGTGCCCAGGCTGTAGTCGCGCGTGCGCCGGTCGGCTGCGGCGATGCGCGACAGTTCGGCGGCGAGCATCGTCAGGTCCGAAGCCAGCGCGTTGCGCAGCACCAGTTGGCGTCCTATCGACGAGATCTCTTCGAAGCGGCCGCGCTCGCCGGTGAATGCGCGCCAGGTCCGATCGATCCGGTCCTTTGCGGCGCGATCGACGAACAGCTTGACGGCCAGCGTCGCGAACCGGTATCCGGTCGTGCCGTGCACCGGCCAGTGGGCTGGCAAGCGCTCATGAGCGGCCGCGATCTTCTCGATGACGACGTAAGTCGGGCTGGCGCGCCCGGCGGATCGACGCCGCGCCTGCGGGCGCACGCCGCCTGCAGCCGCGCGAAGTAAGCGCCCGGGTCGAACAGGCCGTCCGAGTGATCGATACGCAGGCCGTCGACGCGGCCCGAAGCGACCAGGTCGAGCACCAGCCCGTGCGTCGCTTCGAACACGACCGGATCCTCGACCCGCAGCCCGGCGAGTTCGTTGACGTCGAAGAAGTGTCGGTAGTTGATCTCGTCGGAAGCGACGCGCCAGTAGGCCAGCCGCCAGGCCTGGCGCTCCATCAGCGCGTCGAGCGCGTCGCGGGACTCCGGCGATTCGCCGTTGAAGGCCGTGACGGCGGCGTCGATCGCGGCGCGCAGCTCGGGCATGTCGTCGACGAGCCGAACGAGCTGGCGTCGGCACTCGAGCGCGACAGCGGCCCGGCCGCCGGGCTGTTCCCTCGACGGCTCCGCAGGGTCCGAGGCATCGCCGCCGACCTCGGCGGCGATGCGGGCGGGCAGCCGCTCGAAGCGATCGACCAGCGCCCGGAGCCCGGCAAGCCGGCCTTCGCCACCCTCCCCGACTCCGACTCCGACCCCGCCTCCAGCCTGCCCGGCTTCGTCTCCGGGCTCTCCGGCTTCGTCTCCGGGCTCTCCGGCTTCGCCTACGGCCTTCTCCTGCGCCAGCAACGGCTGCGCCAGCGCCCGACGCAGGATCGCCGCCGATTCGCGCGGGTCGATCGGCAGCTCGTGCTCGTAGTAGACGATCGAAAATCGGCCCTGTCCGGCATCGAAGCGCAGCACCAGCTCGCCGCGTTCGAGGGCCGAACCGTAGTGGTCACCGAGCACCGGGATCAGCAGCTTGCCGTCGAATGCGGGGTTCGGCGGATGCCAGTCGATGTCGAAGAAACGCGCACGGGCCGAGGCCTGGCCGTGCTCGAGCACATCCTGCCACCAGGGGTTGTCAGCCGCCAGCACGGCCATGTGATTCGGCACGATGTCGAGCAACACGCCCATGCCGCTGCGATGCGCGGCCGCCGACAGCGCGTCGAAACCGCATTCGCCGCCTAGCTCGGGGCTGATCCGACGCGGGTCGACGACGTCGTAGCCATGCCTGCTGCCGGGCCGCGCGCGCTGCACCGGCGAGCAGTAGAGGTCGCCGATGCCGAGCCGGGCAAGATAGGGCAGGATCTCGCGCGCCGCCTCGAAACCGAAGTCGCGGTTCAGTTGCAGCCGGCAAGTCGATGATGGAATTCGCGCCGCCTGAGCGCATCCGCGCCCGGCTGCGGCCAAC
>CALLYQ010000076.1 GCA_937858875.1 uncultured Lautropia sp.
CGGTCGGCTGGTTGCTCGCGCTGGCCGACATGCCGTTCCTGGCGCCGGACACGCTGCGCGCCGTCGGCGAACGGCTTCGGCAGGGCGCCGACATCGTGCGGCCCGTATTCGAAGGGCGCCCCGGACATCCGGTCGGTTTCGCGGCGCGCCTGCGCGAGCCCTTGATGGCGATCGGCGACGAAGCCGGGGCGGCCGGGCTGCTGCGCCGGCTGGCCGACCGTGTCCTTGCATTGCCGGTCGCCGACGCCGGCTGCGTGCGCGACATCGACCGGCCCGACGATCTCTCGCCGGCCGCGGCGGATCGTTTCGAATAGACGGCCGACAGCCTGCTGGGACGCGATCGAATCGCGCGACTGTGCAGGGCGTTATCATCACCCGCGAGGCGGCCGCCGGCCGCCCGCTGCGCCGCCTGGCGGCAGAGCCCTGGCCGATGATCATCAGTTCGCTGCTGGACACCGATCTATACAAGTTCACGATGATGCAGAGCGTGCTGCATCAGTTTCCCGGCGCGAAGGCTGAATACCGGTTCCGTTGTCGAACACCCGGCATCGACCTGCGGCCCTACGTGCCCGCGATCCGTCGCGAGATCGAGGCACTGTGCTCGCTGCGCTTCAGCGAAGCCGAACTCGCCTACCTGCGCGGGCTGCGCTTCATCAAGAGCGACTTCGTCGACTTCCTCGGCCTGTTCCACTTCAACCAGAAGTACATCTCGGTCTCGAATTCACCGAAGGACAACGGCGAGATCGACATCACGGTCCAGGGGCCGTGGCTGCACACGATCATGTTCGAGATCCCGGTGCTGGCGATCGTCAACGAGATCTGGTTCCGCGAGACGCAGCCCGATCCGGACTACACCGAGGGTCGCCGGCGCCTGAACGGGAAGCTGGCGCTGATCACCGGGCATCCGGACCTGCGCGGCATGAAGATCGCCGACTACGGCACGCGGCGCCGCTTCTCCAGGAAATGGCACGAAGAGGTGCTGCTGACCGCCCGGGACCAGCTCGGCGACCACCTGGCCGGCACCTCGAACGTGATGTTCGCGATGAAGCACGGGCTCACGCCGCTGGGCACGATGGCGCACGAGTATCTGCAGGCGGCGCAGGCGCTGGGCCCCCGGCTGCGCGACTCGCAGACCTTCGCGCTCGAAATGTGGGCGCGCGAGTACCGCGGCGACCTCGGCATCGCGCTGTCGGACGTCTATGGTTTCGACGCCTTCCTGCGCGACTTCGACATGTATTTCTGCAAGCTGTTCGACGGCGCGCGCCATGACTCGGGCGACCCGTTCGATTGGGGCGAGCGGATGATCAGGCATTACGAGCAGAACCGCGTGGATCCGCAAAGCAAGACGCTGGTCTTCTCCGACGCGCTGACCTTCCCGCTGATGATCGAGCTGTACCTGCGGTTTCGCGACCGGACCCGGCTGTCGTTCGGGATCGGCACGAACCTGACCAACGACCTCGGCTACCAGCCGCTGCAGATCGTGCTGAAGATGGTCCGCTGCAATGACCAGCCGGTCGCCAAGCTGTCCGACGCGCCGGAGAAGACGATGTGCGACGACCCCGCCTACCTGAGCTACCTGCGCCAGGTCTTCGGGATCGCGGAATGAACGAAGCCCCTGCGGGGCTGGGAATGAAGACGGGCCTGGGCCCGGACACGAGAGGGGACAAGTGACGAAGCCGAAACTGCTGATCACGCGCGAGGTCTTTCCGCAGGTCATCGATTACCTGCAGCAGTACTTCGAGATCGAATCGAACCAGGCCGACGACGAGTGGAGCCCGCAGGAGCTACGCGCGCGCGCGGCCGACCGCGACGCGCTGTTCGTCGTCGCTTCCGACCGCGTCGACGCGGAACTGCTCGATGCCGCGCCGAAGCTGCGGATCGTATCGACCGGTTCGGTCGGCCACAACCACATCGACCTGGCGGCCTGCGCGGCGCGCGGCATTCTGGTCGGCAATACGCCCGACGTGCTGACCGAAGCCACCGCAGACATGGCCTGGACGCTGCTGATGGCCGCGGCACGACGCGTCAGCGAATCGGAGCGCTGGCTGCGCGCCGGCAACTGGAAGCGCTGGGCCTTCGACCAGTTCCTCGGTGCCGACGTCCATCGCAGCACGCTGGGCATCATCGGCATGGGTCGCATCGGCTCGGCGATCGCGCGCCGCGCCGGCGGCTTCGAGATGAAGGTGCTCTACAGCAACCGCAGCCGCGCCGCGAACGAGGCCGAGTTCGGTGCGCAGTTCGTCGAGCGCGACGAACTGCTGCGCAGCGCCGATCACGTCGTGCTCGTGCTGCCGTATTCGCAGGCCACGCATCACACGATCGGCGAACGCGAGCTCGCGTTGATGAAGCCCACGGCCACGCTGGTCAACATCGCGCGCGGCGGCATCGTCGACGACGCGGCGCTGGCGCGCGCGCTGGCCGCCGGCAAGCTCGGTGCGGCCGGGCTCGACGTCTACGAGAACGAGCCGGCGCTCGATCCGGCGCTGCTCGAGGCGCCGCGCATCGTGCTCACGCCGCACATCGGCAGTGCCACGCGCAGTTCGCGCCTGGGCATGGCGATGCTCGCCGCCGACAACCTCGTCGCGTTCGCCGAGAACCGGCCGCTGCCTGCGCAGGTTCCGACGAACTGAAAAAGGCGGCGCCGAGCGCCGAACGAGGCGCTCGGCCACCTTGTCGGATCGAAGAAGAACATCGCAGCCGCGAACCATGTCATGCAGCTACTAGCTCTCGTTCTTGCCTCTTTCCTTGTCACACCTTTGCTCGTCCTGCTCGTCCGGGGCGGCCTTTCGTCCTTGACCGCGGTATTGCCGGCGGCGCTGTTCATCGGGTTCGCAGCCCTGCTGCCGCAGATATCGGGCGGGGCGGTCGTGCTGGAAAGCCATCAGTGGATATCGAGCCTCGGCCTCGAGTTTTCGCTCAGGCTCGACGGGCTGGCGCTGCTGTTTGCGTTGCTTATCACCGGGATTGGAACACTGATTTTCCTGTACGCCTCTCGTTACATGGTGGGCCGGGCGGATCAGCCGAGATTCTTTGCCTACCTGGCGATGTTCATGGGAGCGATGTTGGGGGCCGTCCTGTCCGACGACCTGATTACGCTGGTGGTGTTCTGGGAACTCACCAGCCTGACATCGTTCATGCTGATCGGGTACGAACCCGAGAGCGAGCAGTCTCGCCGCTCGGCCCAGCAGGGCCTGCTGATGACCGTGGCCGGAGGTCTCGCCCTGCTTGCGGGCATGATCATCCTTGGCCAGGCGGCCGGCTCATTCCAGATCGCCGAGATCCTCGCCCAAGGACCGGCGATCGCCGACCATCCTCATGCGCCGGCGATCATCGTGCTTCTGGCGATAGGCGCTTTCGCGAAGTCGGCCCAGGCTCCTTTGCACTCGTGGCTGCCGAACGCCATGGTCGCGCCGACGCCAGTCTCGGCCTTCCTGCATTCGGCCACCATGGTGAAGCTGGGGGTATACCTGCTGGCGCGCTTCGACCCCGTGTTCGGCGCACATGCCTGGTGGAGCGTGCTGCTCGTTTGCGCGGGTCTCCTGACGATGCTGACCGGGACCGTGCTCGCCATGCGCGAAACGGATCTCAAGCGCGTTCTTGCTTATTCGACGGTCGTGTCGCTCGGAACACTCGTCACGCTGGTCGGGTTGCCGAATGAAGTTGCGGCGACGGCGATGGTGACTTTCCTGCTCGTCCATGCACTGTACAAGGCCTGCCTGTTCATGATCGCGGGCATCATCGATCATGAGACCGGTACGCGAGACGCCTCGAAGCTCAGCGGACTTGTCCGGGCGATGCCGGCGACGGCAGCCGTCGCTCTCATGGGCGGTATGTCGATGGCGGGATTGCCGCCGTTCGTGGGTTTCGTCGGAAAAGAGCTCATCTACGAGGCCGGACTGCAGTCGTCCTGGCCCTGGATACCGGTGGGCATCGGGCTGCTTGCGAACGCTTGCATGGTGGTCGTGGCCGGGATCGTGACGGTCAAGTGTTTCTTCGGCCCACCGGGTCCTGCGGTGGGCGAAGGTGCGCACGATCCTCCACTGGCCATGATGCTGGGCCCCCTCATGCTGTCCCTGCTGGGCCTTCTCTTCGGAGTGATGCCGGGTCTGGCTGCGCCGCTTCTCGGTCCTGCCGCGAGTTCGCTGACTGGTCAGGTCGTTTCTCCATCGCTCGCGTTGTGGCACGGACTCACGCCGATGCTCCTGCTCAGCGTGCTGACGCTGATTGTCGGGGTCGTTGCGTTCTGGCGATGGATGCCCTTGCGCGAATTTCTCGCCGACCGCAAGTGGATCGAGACTTTGGGGCCGGACGCAGGTTACGACCACCTCATGTCCGGACTGTCACGCCTTGCCCTATGGCAGACCGGGATCGTTCAGTCGGGAAGCCTGCGTCGCTATCTCGCTGCAACTTTCGGCGTGATTGCGGTTGCATCGCTGGCAACGCTCGTATCGCAGGACGGCCTGGCGTTTCCGGCGCTCGATTCGACGAGCTTCGCTCCGGAGCTTGTCCTGCCGCTGCTTCTCGTCGTGGCATCCCTGGCGGTTCTCCGAGCGAACACCTTCATGAAGGGAATTGTCGCTGCAGGTATGGTGGGTTTCGGAGTGGCGCTGGTGTTCCTGTTTCGTGGCGCGCCTGATCTCGCTTTTACCCAGTTTTCGGTCGAGGCGCTTGCAGTGGTGATTCTGCTGGCCATAGTCGGGCACCTTCCGTTCCATGAACAGGATCCGAGAGGGAAGTCGGAGCGACGTTTCGATGCCATCGTCGCGACTCTCTTCGGCTCGACCGCGGCCTTGATCCTTTTTGCCGCGGTTGCAGGTCCTTTCGATGAACAGCTTTCGGATTTCTTCCGGGCTGCAAGCGTGCCGCAGGCGCATGGTCGCAACCTGGTGAACGTGATCATCGTGGATTTCAGGGCGCTCGATACGCTTGGCGAGATCACCGTGCTGGCCGTTGCGGCGCTGGCAGCAGCGTCGGTCATCGCTTGCGTTCGAATGGAAAGTCCGCAGCACGAAGTCAGCCGAGCGCGCCCGGATTCGTTGATCTTTCGCGTCTGCGGCTATGTCATGTTGCCAGCCGCAATCACCTTTTCCCTGTTCCTGCTCTGGCGCGGGCATAACGAACCGGGTGGGGGTTTTGTCGGTGGCTTGATCGCAGCGGCCGGCTGTGCCGTTTACGTGCTTCCACGGGGGCGCGACACGCTGAAAAAGCTTCTGCGCCTTTCGCCCAGGACCATCGCCGGCCTCGGACTGTTGGCGGCAGCGGCTTCGGGCATTTTCGGCCTCGTCGCGGGCGATCCTTTCCTGACGCACAAGTGGGCGTTTTTCGAAAGTGGCCTCGCCCTCGGATCGGCCCTGCTGTTCGACATCGGGGTGTACCTCGCGGTGCTCGGCTCGGTGCTCACCTTTCTCGAGTACTACCTGGAGGCGTAGATGGAGATCTTCTTCGTTCTCGCGTTCGGCGTGATGATCGGCGTCGCCGCCTATCTGCTGATGTCCAGGAGCGTCCTGCGCCTGATTCTCGGTTTGCTGGTTTTCAGCAATGCGGTGAACCTTTCGATATTCATCGCCGGTCGGCTCGGATCGAACATTCCACCATTGGTCGCCGCCGGCGAGACGACGATCGCGCATAGCGCCAACCCGCTGCCGCAGGCACTGATCCTGACCGCAATCGTGATCTCCTTTGCGCTGGCCGCCTATATCGTGGTTCTTTTCGAACGTGCCTATCACGTGCTCAAGACAGTCGATACCGACCGTATGCGTTCGGCGGAACCTCGCTCGATCGATGACATCGACAAGGAATCGCGCGAGTGAACGCCGATCTGCTCCTGACTCTCCCTGTCGCGATTCCGCTGTTGACGTTGGCGGCATGCACGGTTCTGGCGCGATATCCCGGGCTACAGCGGCTCGTCAGCCTGTTCGGCAGCGGCGCGCTGCTGGCCGCCTCGATTCTGTTGCTTGTCGAAGTCTTCGACGGAACCGTGCTCGCTACGCAATTCGGTTCTTGGGAGGCACCGTTCGGAATTACCTTCGTCGCAGATCTGTTCGCTGCCGCGATGGTGCTGATCACCGGTGTGATGGCCGTTGCCGTGTCGATATACGGGCTGGTCGACGGCTCCAGGGAGCGAGAGCGCGCGCTCTATCATCCCCTGTACCACGGCCTGCTGCTGGGTGTCGTCGGAGCGTTCCTGACTGGCGACATCTTCAACATGTACGTCTGGTTCGAGATCATGTTGATCGCCTCGTTCGGGCTCCTCGTCATAGGAGGATCGAAGGAGCAGCTCGACGCAGGGATCAAGTATGCGACGCTGAATCTGGTTGCGACGACGGTGTTCCTGCTGGCAGTCGGTTTTCTCTATGGCTTGACCGGTACGCTCAACATGGCCGACTTGGCGCGTGCGCTGCCGATGGTCGAGAATCAGGGCCTCGTTACGACGCTGGCCGTAATGTTCCTGCTGGCCTTCGGTTCGAAGGCGGCGGTTTTTCCTCTTTTTTTCTGGTTGCCGGCGTCCTATCACACGGCCAGTGCACCGGTCATGGCCATTTTCGCTGCACTGCTCACGAAGGTCGGGGTCTACGCGATCATTCGTACGTCGACGCTTCTCTTCATGGGCAGCGCAGCATTCATGGGTCCTGTCATCGGTGTAATTGCAGCGTTGACCATGGTGATCGGGGTCTTGGGCGCGGCAGCGCACTTCGACGTTCGCCGGATTCTTTCGTTCCATATCATCAGCCAGATCGGCTATATGCTCGTCGGCGTGGCGATAGCCACACCGCTCGCGATTGCCGGAGCCATCCTCTACGTAATTCACCATATCATCGTCAAGGCGAACCTGTTCTTGATTGCGGGAGCCATCCGCTTGTCCGGCGGATCGTTTCAGCTCAAACGGATCGGCGGGCTTTATCGGAATACGCCGCTGCTTGCCGCACTGTTCGTGATCCCTGCGCTGTCGCTGGCGGGAATGCCGCCGCTGTCGGGGTTCTGGGCAAAGTTCGTGGTCATCAAGTCCAGTCTTGATCCCGGACACATGGCGCTGGCCGCAGTAGCGCTCATTGTCGGCCTGCTGACCCTTTATTCGATGGTCAAGATCTGGAATGAAGCGTTCTGGAAGGCGCCTTCGCCCTTTTCGGTCGAGGCCTTGGCCGCTTGGCGCGCCGCACCCTTGACTCGTTTCGCGATGCTGGTACCGATCGCTGCACTGGCGGCGATTACCATGACGATCGGCCTGTATCCGGAGCCGTTTGTGGAGTTTTCGTTGCGTGCCGCGAACCAGTTGCTGGAGCCGAAAGCCTATATGGATGCCGTCGTGGGAGTGAAGACGGTAGCGGAAGCAGCTTCGCTTCCAGTTGCGGAGGCGACGGAGATCGTACGATGAACTTTGTTCGTGCTGCCTGGAACTGGCTCGTCCTGGGCGCGGTGTTCTTTCGAGAACTTCTGCTTTCGGTAAAGGAAGTTGCGCTGACAGTGCTGAGGCCGACCCGCGTTCAACATAGCGCCATCGTCGCCGTTCCCTTGACGGTTCGCAGCGAGGCTGGGATCGCTCTGCTGGCCAACATGATCACGTTGACTCCCGGAACGACGAGTCTGCATGTGTCGGAGGACCGTTCGGTGCTGTATGTCCACGTGATGAACGTGTCGGAGCATACGGTTCAGGAGATCAAGGATGGCTTCGAGCAACTCGTGATGAAGGTGTTGCCATGACCGGAGAATTGTTTTTCGGATGGTCGGCAGCTGTGTCGGCGCTGCTGCTGGTCCTGGCGATGCTGTTGTCCGGGATACGGATCGTGCGCGGGCCGCATCCCGCAGACCGCGTCGTCGCACTCGACATGCTCTGTCTGCTGGGCGTGGCGGCCGCTGGCTTGGCTGCGCTCGTGTCCGGGGTGGTGTCTTTCGTCGACGTAGCGCTCGGCGTCGCTCTTATCGGCTTTCTGGCCACGGTCGCGTTCGCCGCGTTCATCGAGCGTGGCTCCATAGGTGACGAGGAATTCTGAACATGTACTGGGTCGGCTCCATCTTCCTGCTTCTTGGCGCCGTGGTCAGCCTGTTGGCCGCCATAGGCGTCTTGCGATTGCCCGATTTCTTCATGCGAATGCACGCGGCGACCAAGGCCGGCGTCGTCGGTTGCGGACTGGTCCTCGTTGCAGTCGGATTCGTCGATGGCACGCTAGCAACTTGGGTCAAGATCGCCATCGCCATCTTCTTCATGCTGCTCACGACGCCTGTTGCCGGGCATTTGCTCGGGCGTGCCGCTTATGTCGGCGGAGCTCCCTTCTGGTCAGGCACGAACGAGGATCGGTTGCAGGATGTGCTTCCTCGTGGCCGGTTCAAGGGGGTGAGCTTGCCCGGCGAGCCGGGTGACGAGAACGCTGCTGTCTCCCAAGACTCCTGAAAGGCGGCTGGCGTCGCCGATTGATGTGACTTTCGGCGTCGCCGTCCTTCAGTCAGTCCTTCAGACTCTCCACCAGGTCGATATAGCGCTGCATCGCCTGCTCGGCCGACGTGCCTTTCAGCGCGTTCCACGCGTCCCACTTGGCGCGTCCGACCATGTCGGTGAAGCCGGGGCGGTCGCCTTCGACGTCGCCGCCGGCCGCCTGCTTGTACAGCGCGTAGAGCTGCAGCAGCGTCATGTTGTCGGGGCGCTCGTCGAGCGTCTTCGACTCGGCCACCGCCTGGTGAAATCGCGTTTCGAGTTCGGTCATGCGGGGCTCTCCATGTCTTTGCGCGCAAGGATCCGTCGCGCTTATGTCTATGATAGTAAACGGGGACAGGGCGCAAGACGGGAGTTCACCTTGGACGCAGCGCAACAGGGCCATCGGCAGGTACTGGAATTCTGGTTCGGCGACATGAGCGCGCCGCGCCCGCAGTGGTTCGTCAAGGATCCGGCCTTCGACCGCGAGATCGAGACGCGCTTCGGTTCGCTGATCGAGAAGGCGCTGGCCGGCGGCTGTGCGGATTGGGTCGGCGGCCCGCGGCCGGCGCTGGCCTTCGTCATCCTGCTCGACCAGTTCACGCGCAACGTGTTTCGCGATACGCCGCGCGCCTTCGCCGGCGATCCGCAGGCGCTGGCGGCTGCCCGGCGGATCGTCTCCGAGGGCTGGGACCGCAAGCTCGAGCCGATGGAGCGCTGGTTCTGCTACCTGCCCTTCGAGCACTCCGAAGCGCTGGCCGACCAGCAGGAATCGCTGCGCCTGTTCGGCCGGTTGCGCGACGATCCGCAGGCCGGCGGCGCCTTCCAGTGGGCGCAGAGCCATCACGACGTCATCGCGCGCTTCGGCCGCTTCCCCCATCGCAACGAGATCCTCGGCCGCGAATCGACGGCCGAGGAGATCGAGTTTCTGCGGCAGCCCGGCTCGCGGTTCTGAAGCAGCGAGTCCAATGACCAGAGAACTGCTGCTGTTCCTGCATCTTGCCGGCGTCGTGGTCTGGATCGGCGGCATGGCCTTCGCGCACTGGTGCATGCGTCCGGCCGCGGTCGCGACGCTCGAGCCGGCGCAACGGCTGAAACTGCTGTGCGCGGCGCTCGGCCGCTTCTTCGTGGCCGTCGCCTGGGCGTTGGTCGCGATCTGGGTCAGCGGGATCGCGATGTTCGCGCAACTGTCGATGGCTGGGGGTCGTCCACCGCTGTCGTGGAACCTGATGGCGCTGATCGCACTGGTGATGACGGCGATCTTCGCGGTGATCTGGCTGAGGCCACATCCGCGGATGCAGGCGGCGCTTGCCGACGGCGACCTGCCGGCAGCGGCGGCCGCGCTCGATCGCATCCGGCGCCTGGTCGTCGTCAATCTCGGGCTCGGTTTCCTGACGATCGCGGTGGCCACGATCGGCCGGCTGGCGAACTGATCGGCCGTCCGGTTGCATGGCGCTGTCGCTGTTCTTCGACCATCGTGCCGAGCGCCTGGCCGACGCGCTGTGCGAGCGGGTGTCGCGCCCGTCGGCCGGGCATCCGCTGGCGCGCCATTCGGTCGTCGTGCCCAGCATCGGCGTCGGCCGCTGGCTGCAGCAGCAGGTGGCGCTGCGTACCGGCGTCTGCGCGCTGCTCGAACCGGTCTTCGCCGGCCGCATGCTGTGGAGCAGCCTGCGCGAGCTGATGCCGGGGCTGCCCGCGCGTTCACCGTTCGACCCGCCGACCGTTCGCTGGCGCCTGCTGGCGATCTTCGACGACCTGCCCGACGACGCGGCCGAGCTCGGGCCGCTGCGCGAACGGCTCGCCCGCGCGACGCTGGCGCAACAGCTGGCGATCGCCGACGAACTGGCCGGCCTGTTC
>CALLYQ010000077.1 GCA_937858875.1 uncultured Lautropia sp.
TGCTCGGCCAGTTCCACCGCACGCGCTGGGGCGAAATCCCCGCCAACAAGCAGCGCTACGCGTCGAACCCGATCTTCGCGCCGCACCAGGGCCACATGTTCGCGTCCTACGTGCGTAGCGCGATCATGAAGGCGCAGGCCACCATGTCCGAGGTGCCTCGTCTCTCGCCGGAGCAGATCGAAGCACTCGACCATGTCGACGCGCTCGCAGCCGACCCTTCGCTGCATCTCGACATGAAGTTCGCGCCAGGCGACATCCAACTGCTGTCGAACCACTTCGTCTTCCACTCGCGTACAGCCTACGAGGATTGGCCCGAGTTCGAGAAGCGGCGTCATCTGCTGAGGCTCTGGCTCGCATGCGAAGACGGCCCCGAGCTTCCGCCGTCGATGCTCGAGCGGCTTGGCGCGACGAGCAACGGGCGCCCGAACGGGATCTGCCTGCCGGGCGTTCCGTTCGTCGCACCGCTGGTTCCCGCCTGATCGGACCAAGCCCATGCGCGCAGTAGCACAGCTTGTAGCGCTGCTGTCAGCCTGTCTGCTGACGACAGCGGACGGCGCTGCCCCGGCCTATCCGGCACATCCTGTGCAGCTCGTTGTACCGTACGGCCCGGGCGGCGCTGTCGACGTGATCGGCCGCTTTTTCGCCGAGCACCTGTCGCAGTCGTTGGGGCAGCCCGTTCTGGTGCTGAACAAGCCTGGCGCGAACGCGAACATCGGACCCGCCTTCGTCGCACATGCCAACGCCGACGGCTACACTTTGCTCGCGAGTTCCACGGCAACGGTCGTGAACCCGCTGCTCGAAAAGGATCTGAACTGGCGGCCGCAACAATTCATACCCGTCGCACGCTACGTCCAGGCACCCAACGTTCTGGTCGTGCCACCGTCGCTAGACGTGAACACGCTGGCCGAGTTCGTCGCGCTCGCGAAGGCGCGTCCCGGACTGACAACCTCCATGGCCGGCCCCGGTACCCCGCAGACGATATCGACCGGGCTTCTCGCGCAGGCAGCCGGAATCAGCCTGACCGATGTCGCCTACAAAGGGGGCGTGAGCTACCTGCCCGATCTCATCAGCGGCCGGCTGTCGGTGTCGATCGCTCCGATGAACGTGGTGCTGCAGCACGTGCGTAACGGCAAGCTCGTTCCGCTGGCGGTTACCGGCGAGGGACGTTCGTCGATGCTTCCGGAGGTACCCACTCTCGCAGAGGCGGGCTATCCGGAAGCGACCGGCGTGAGCTGGTATGGCTTGCACGCGCCCGCGGGCACCCCACAGAACGCGATCGAGCGCCTGACCGAGGCGGTGCGGGCGGCCACTGAGGACTCGAGGGTTCGAGAGCGCGTGGCGGCGGTCGGCGCGGAAACCGCCTTCCTCGGCACCAAGGCGTTCGAGGTCTTCCTGGCTGACGAAACGGCGAAGGCACAGCGCTACGTGCAGGCGGCGAAATCGCAGTAGACGACGAAGTGACAGCGGCAGTACGAGACCAAGCCGGATCACAGGGAGACAAGGAATGAGGGTAACGAAGGCGCTTGCCACCTTCTACGGTGTGCTGTTCGGCGCAGCCGCGCTCGGCGCCGCGACGGCACCGGCGGCCGTCGCGGCCGAAGATGTTTTCCCAAGCAAGCCGCTCCAGATTGTCGTGCCTTATGGCCCGGGCGGCGTCGTTGACGTCCTGAGCCGCATCGTCGTCGACAGGATGGCAGCCGCGCTCGGACAGGCCGTAGTCGTTCAGAACCGACCGGGCGGCAACGCGAACATCGGCCCAAGCCTCGTCGCGCAGGCCCAGCCGGACGGCTACACGCTGCTTGCGAGCTCGAGCGCCACGGTCATCAACCCATACATCGAGAAGAACCCCGGCTTCGGCCACGACAGCTTCGTGCCCATCGCGCGCATCGCGCAATCGCCAAATCTGATCGTCGTGCCGGCATCGCTGGAAGTGGCCACGCTGGCTGATTTCGTGACGCTTGCCAAAGCCCGGCCGGGCCTCGCCACGCCAGTCACGGGCCCGGGGTCGTCTCAGGCGGTGGCACGCGCGCTGTTCGCCAAGTCAGCCGACATCGAGCTGCTCGATGTCGCCTACAAGGGCGGCGTGAACTTCATCACCGACCTGCTCGCCGGCACGCTCGCAATGTCTGTGTCCCCCGTGAACGTGGTCGGCCGACTCGTGCATGAAGGCAAGCTCGTCGCGCTTGCCAACACCGCCGAGCAGCGCTCGCCCATAGTGCCCGAGGTGCCCACTTTGACCGAGGCCGGCTACCCCGAAGCGACTTCGGTGAGCTGGTTCGGCTTGCATGCGCCGGCCGGGACGCCGGCTTCCGCGCTCGACAAGATCGCCTCAGCGGTAAAAGCGGCTACCGGCGACCCCGAAGTCGTCGAGAAAATCAAGGCGCTCGGCGCAGAAATCGCCTACCTCGACAAGCCAGCGTTCGAGGAGTTCATCGCAAGCGAACGCAGCCGCGCCGAGAAGTACGCGGCCGAGATCAAGGTCGCTGCGCAGCAGTAGAGGCTGCAAGCGCAACGCCACGAACCAAGGCGCCCCGAACAAGCGAAGAACGCGGCGACCATTCAAGGAGATCCCATGATGTTGCCCCCCGAGCACCTCTACTCC
>CALLYQ010000078.1 GCA_937858875.1 uncultured Lautropia sp.
GAGACCGATGCCACGGACGCAAGCGGCACGGCCGCCATACCGGCCGTGCCCGGCGACCTGCTTCGGGTGCACCGGATCCCTGGCGATGCGGCCAACGAACGCGAACTGGCGCGCGTCGGCATTCCGCTGCCTTCGTTCTGGTTGCTGCGACCCGATGGCCACATCGGACTGGCCGGCCGCAGCTTCGATCCGGCGCTGCTGCGAAGCTGGTTCGGCGATCGGCTGGGCATCGTTTCGCCGACGCATCATCGCTGAGACACCGCGCTGTTCGAGCTGCAAAAGCTGCCTGCCCGGATGCCGGCCGCCGGCCCGATTCCGGGGGCATTCCGCTTGCACCGCTTCGGCGCATGCAGACCGGAACCGACACGAGGGCGAGTGCGAGCGGCACGATCGTCGCGGCCCAGGAGGGGCGCTTCAAGCTGGCCTGTACCGACGGTCGATACAAGTTCTTCGTGCTCGCGCACGGGGCGGCGCAGCAGCCGCAGGATCTGGCTCCCCTCGTCGATAGCGGCATGGTCGTCGTCGACTATTCCGAGTTGCCCGGCAGGATCGCCGGGCTCGCTCACCGGATCGACAGGGCGCCGGATCGATGACGGACGATCGGAAGCCGTTCGCCCGTCTCGCTTCGTTCATGCGCGACTGGTCGCTGCCCCGGCAACTGGCCGGCCAGGACCACGAATCGGCGGCCGCGCGCAGCACGATGTCCGAGACGCTGCGGCCGCGGCTCGAAACGGCCGACCGGGTCGGCACCAGCATCTGTCCTTACTGTGCGGTCGGCTGCGCACAACTCGTCTACGCGAAGAACGGCCGCGTCATCCATGTCGAGGGCGACCCGCGCAGCCCGATCAACGAGGGGACGCTGTGTCCGAAGGGGGCGGCGACGGCATCCTTGCTAGCGAACCCGGACCGGCTGACGACCGTGCGCTACCGCGCGCCGTTCTCGCGCCACTGGCAGGACAAGCCGCTCGACTGGGCGATGGAGCGCATCGCCCAACTGGTCAAACGCACACGCGACGAAACCCTGGTGCACAGGCTGCCCGACGGCGAACTCGTCAACCACACGCTGGCGATCGGTTCACTGGGCGGCGCCACGCTGGACAACGAAGAGAACTACCTGATCAAGAAGGTCTTCGGCGGTGGGCTGGGGATCGTGGCCATCGAGAACCAGGCAAGGATCTGCCACGCGAACTCGGTGCCGGGCCTCGGTGCGTCATGGGGGCGTGGAGCCGCCACGCTGCCTCAGTGGGACCTTGCGAATTCCGATTGCGTGCTGATCATGGGCTCGAACATGGCCGAGGCTCATCCGATCGCGTTTCGCTTCGTGCTGCAGGCCAAGGCCCGTGGCGCCACGATCATTCACGTCGATCCGCGCTTCACGCGGACGTCGGCGCTGTGCGATCTGTACGCGCCGATCCGCGCGGGCACCGACATCGCGTTCCTCGGCGGGATCGTCCGCCATCTGCTCGAACACGACCTGTGGTTCCGCGAGTTCGCGCTGGCCTACACGAACCTGTCGACGATCATCGAAGACGACTTTCAGGGCCCTGACGAACTCGACGGAATGTTCTCGGGCTGGCAGGACGATACGCGCAGCTACCAGCACGACAGCTGGATCTACAAGGACATGCCGCTGCCGCCAGGCCTGATCGAGCACTACCTCGACACGGCCGAATCCTTCGGCAAGTCGGCGACGCTGCTGCACGATCGCCCGCCGCCGCGCGACGAGACGCTCGAGCACCCGAACTGTGTCTACCGGATTCTGAAACGACACTACGCCGCCTATACGCCGGAGATGGTCGAGTCGGTCACCGGTTGCCCGCGCGAGGTGTTCCTGCAGGTGGCCGAGGCGCTGGCGCGAAACTCGGGCAGGGACCGGACCGGTGCGATCGCGTATGCGGTCGGCTGGAACCACCATAGCGTCGGCGTTCAGATGATCCGCGCCGCGACTATCGTGCAGTCGCTGCTCGGCAACGTCGGGCGCCCCGGCGGCGGCATCATCGCGCTGCGCGGCCACTGCAGCATCCAGGGCAGTACCGACATTCCGACGCTGTACAACATGCTGCCGAGCTACATGCCGCAGCCGCATGCGCTGCGCGGCCAGCCGACGCTGCGCGACTACCTCGATGCCGAGAAGATCCCCACCGGCTGGTGGCACAACTTTCCGAAATACGTCGTGAGCCTGCTGCGCGCCTGGTACGGCGATGCGGCCAGTGCCGATAACGACTTCGGCTACGACTGGTTGCCGAAGATCGTCGGCGACCACTCGCAGCTGCCGATGACGCTGGCGATGAAGGACGGCGTGATCCGCGGCCTGTTCCTGCTAGGACAGAACGTCGTGCTCGGCGGCAGCAATTCGAGGCTGATCCAGCAGGGCCTCGCCAGGCTCGAGTGGCTGGTCGTGCGAGATACGGCGGAGATCGAATCGGCGTCGTTCTGGTACCGCGGCCATCCGGTCCGCGACGGCGAGGCGCGGCCCGAGGACATCGGCACCGAGGTGTTCCTGATGCCGGCGTCGCTGGCCGGCGAGAAAGACGGCACGTTCACGAACACGCACCGGCTCGTGCAATGGCACGACCAGGTCGTCGACGGGCCGGGCGACAGCCGCTCGGAACTCTGGTTCGTCTACCACCTCGGCAAGCGCCTGAAGGCGTTGTACGCCGACAGCAGCGACCCGAAGGACGATGCGATCAAGGCGCTGACGCTCGACTATCCGGTGCGCGGAGAGCGCGAGGAGCCGGCCGCCGACGAAGTGCTGAAGGAGATCAACGGCTACACCTGGCCGGAACGCCGCCAGCTCGAGCAACCCGACGAGCTGAAGGACGATGGCTCCACAGCCTGCGGAAGCTGGCTCTACGTCGGCGCCTTTCCGAAGTGCGATCACAATCAGACGCGCTCGCGCGAGCCCGATGGCGCCGACGGTCCCGGCACGCACCTGGGCTGGGCCTTCGCCTGGCCGGTGAACCGCCGCACGCTGTACAACCGCGCGTCCGCCGATCCCGACGGCCGCCCCTGGTCCGAGGCCAAGCGGCTGACGAGCTGGGATTCGACGCAGCAAAAGTGGGTGGGCGGCGATGTCGTCGACTTCGAAGCGGGCAAGCCGCCGGGCTACCGGCCCGACTGGCCGTCCACGCCCGCCGGGATGGACGCCATCGGCGGCGCTGATCCGTTCATCCTGATGCCCGACGGGCGCGGCCACCTGTTCGTGACTGCCGGACTGAAGGAAGGGCCGTTGCCGACGCATTACGAACCGATCGAATCGCCGGTGCGAAATCCGATGTACGGCCAGCAGGCGAGCCCGACGGCCAAGCGCTGGGCGCGCGCCGACAATCCGATGCACGAAGTCGCCGATCCGCGCTATCCGCACGTGCTGACGACCTATCGGTTGACCGAGCATCACACCGGCGGCACCAGCACGCGGGCCGTGCCGACCACGGCCGAGCTGCAGCCGGAGGGCTTTGCCGAGGTTCCGCCCGAGCTTGCGGCGCGTCTGCAGGTCGACAGCCTGGATTGGATCGTGATCTCGACGGCGCGCGGCGAGATCGAGACGAAGGCGCTGGTCACGCAGCGGCTGCGCCCGTTGGAGATCGACGGGCGCCGGATCTACCAGATCGGCATGCCCTGGCACTTCGGCTGGGAGGGCTACGCGACCGGCGACATCGCGAACGTGCTGACCGCCGTCGTCGGCGACGCGAATACCAGCATGCACGAAAACAAGGCGCTGAGCTGCGCGCTGCGCAAGGGGCGCCTGCAACGGGAGGCGGAGCGATGAGCGGCGAGTCCGAAGCAAGCACCGGAACGAAGATCGAACCGGGCCGGCGCTACGGCTTCTTCACCGACACGACGCTGTGCATCGGCTGCAAGGCCTGCGAAGTCGCCTGCAAGGAATGGAACCTGCTGCCCTCGGACCGCGCTTCGCTGTCCGGCATGAGCTACGACAATTCGCGCGGGCTGTCGGCGACGCGCTGGCGACACGTGGCCTTCGTGGAGAAACTCGACGAGAGTGGCGAGCTTCCGACGGCGATGCCGCCATTCCAGAGCCACTGGCTGATGATGAGCGACGTCTGCAAGCACTGCAGCAACGCGCCTTGCCTGGAAGCCTGTCCGACCGGCGCGATCTTTCGCACCGAATTCGACACGGTGGTCGTGCAGCAGGACATCTGCAATGGTTGCGGCTACTGCGTGCCGGCCTGTCCGTTCGGTGTCGTCGACGTCGATACCGACGACGGCAAGGCGCACAAGTGCACGCTGTGCTACGACCGGCTCAAGGGCGGTTTCGAACCGGCCTGCTCGAAGGCCTGTCCGACCGAGTCGATCCGTTTCGGCGAACTCGATGAGTTGCAGCGGCGCGCGACCGCGCGGGTTGGCGAGCTGCACGCGGCCGGCGTTGCCGACGCCTACCTGTACGGCACGCCGGGTTCGCCGGGAGCCACTGGCGGGCTGGAACGGCTCAACGCCTTCTTCCTGTTGACCGCCGAGCCCGAGGTCTACAACCTGCCGTGCTCGCCTGACCGGCCCGCCAATCGCGTAGTACCGAGCCTGGCGAGCGGCCTGGCCGCCGTGGCGGCGTTGGCCGCAGCCGCCGCGGCGCTGCTGGGCATGCGTCGTTGACGAGAAACGAGCGCGCCATGACCAGGACGACAAGGGCCATGACGAGGCCGCCGACGACCTACTACGGCCAGCCGGCGCTGAAGCCGGCGCCCTGGGTCTGGAAGGTGCCGGTCTATACCTTCGCGGCGCCGGTAGCGGGAGCCGCGCAACTGATCGGCACGATCGCCGACCTGAGCGACCCGGACGGAGGCCGCTCGATCGTGCGCCACGCCCGCTATGCAGCTTTGGCCGGCGCGGCCTTCGGCGGGCCGCTGTTGATCGGCGACCTGCACACGCCGATGCGCTGGTACAACATGCTGCGCATCTTTCGCGGCACGTCGCCGATGTCGATCGGTTCGTGGCTCCTGACCGGTTTCGGGGCGTTCAGTTCGGTCGTGGCGCTGGCCCAGTACACGATCGACCGCAATGCTGCGAGCGCACGCCGTACCGCGACCGGCCGCAATGCCGGTGTGCGCCTGTCGAGCCGCATCGCAGCCGTCGCGCAGTTGCCTGCTGCAGCCGCGGGCGCCGGAATGAGCCTGTATTCGGCCTCCCTGTTCACGGCCACCAGCAGTCCGCTGTGGGCGGCCGCGCCGCGTTCGCTGGCCGTGAAGTTCGGCAGTTCGGCCGTGGCAGCGGCGGCCGCCGGACTGTCGCTGCTGGAGCACGCGAGCGGGCGTCCGTCGCCGGCTGCCAGCGCACTGGACCGGATCGCCGGTGCGGCCACCGCGATGAATCTCGGTGCCACGGTCGCCGCCGGCCGGGCCTGGCGCAAGGCAGAAGTCGACGGACCGCTGACCGAAGCTTCGGCGATCGGCGCGAGCTACCGGATCGGGTCGATCCTGCTCGGACAGGTGTTGCCGCTGGTCTGCCATGCGCTGAACGCTTCACGCAGCCGGCCGAGCCGCGGTCTGTCGATGCTCGGTTCGCTGGGCATCGTCTGCGGCAGTTTTCTGATGCGGCTGGCGGTGATCGAAGCGGGCAAGAAATCCTCGCAGCGACCGGTCGACAGCCTGCGCTTCACCAGCGGCCGGCCGAGGAAGCGGGATGGATGAGCTGATTCGTCATGGGCGGGCGTCGCTGGACGCCTTCGAACATGCGATCGAAAAGGCGCAGGACCTCGAGCACGAGGATCTGGCCCGAGCCGTTCGCCACCTGGTCGATCTGCGCGACGCCTTGATCTGCTCGCGGCGGCAGGGCTGGCCGTTCGGAGCGCAGCAGCATCTGGATTGCGTGAACGCGCTGATGAGTCTCGCGAGTTCGGCCGAGTTTCCGATGGCCGGCGTGCGCTGGCGCCGCCTTTGCAGCCTGCGCGACGCACTGAAGGACCTGATCGACGAGTTCGAGCGGATGCTCGCCGGGCTCAGAGGCTGAGAGGCAATCGCATGCACCCGCGCCGGGGCGGCGCAGGGCGCTG
>CALLYQ010000079.1 GCA_937858875.1 uncultured Lautropia sp.
ATCCGGGCCGGATCTGCGATGCGGGTCACCGCGGCCGCCGCGGCGCCGGCCAGGATGCGAGCGCCGAGCGGATTGAAGTCGTCGTCCTGCCACCGGCCGGCGACGAGGCGCCGGACTCGGGCCGCATAGCGCTCGTACCCGGGCCCGGCCTGCTCGCGGATCTCGCGCGAGAGCGCGGCTTCGAGGATCTGCGCCTCGTGTCCGTCTTCATCGAGCAGTTCGGGAGAGCCGTCGTCGCCCTGGTCCGATCGGCCCAGTTCCAGGCAGCGCAGCGCGCGCTGCGACAACGTATCGGAGACCCTCGCAGAGCGCCCGATCGCCTCGCGCCTCAGGTGCGCGGCCGACTGGTGGAGCGCCTGCCTGCGGTCTTGCCCGACTGCGTCGGCAGCGGCGCGCTCGAGATCCTCGGCGATGGCGGACAATGCCTCGCGAACGACCCGGGTGGCAGCCGCGCCGAGCGCCACCCGGGCGCGTGCGAACAGGCTCGGATTCGGAAGCCCTTCGCGACGGGACGGATCGTGGTCGGTCATCTCAGGTGACGGCAGCCCTCGGGGTTACGGAAGGCGGCGCGCTCGCGAGCTTTCCGGGACATGCGCGATGCTATTCGCAGGCTGTCGGACGACGCGTGAACAAATCGACAGGAAATCGAAAGCGTCGTCGACGCTCGAGGTCGCGCCTACGAGGCCAGCTTCATCATCACCAGGCCGGAGACGATCAGCACGGCGGCCATGAGGCGCGCAGGATTGGCCGGTTCGCCCAGCACGAAGATGCCGACGAGGAAGGCCCCGACCGCACCGATCCCGGTCCAGATCGTGTAGGCCGTGCCGAGCGGCAGCGACTTCATCGATGCGGCCAGCAACACGAAACTGGCGATCATCGTCACCAGCGTGACGATCGAAGGCGCGAGCCGGGTGAAGCCCTGCGATTCCTTCATGAAGTAGGCCCACACGATCTCGAACAGACCCGCGAAGAACAACATGATCCAAGCCATTGCGGCTCTCCTTGCAAGAGCCGGGCCGTCCCGGACATTGGTTCCCGAGTGGGCGAGGTCGTGGCCTCGAACTGGAATCTGGCGGAAAGGGTGGGATTCGAACCCACGTTACGGTTGCCCGTAAACCGGATTTCGAGTCCGGCGCATTCGACCACTCTGCCACCTTTCCGGAGCGCGGCGCCTGAACCGTCTGGGAACAGCGCCTGCTGCGAAGCCGCGCATTATAGCAGCAGGAGATCGGCTCGCGACCGGCGTCAGCAGACGCAGGCGCTTCAGAGCTTGACAACGGTCAGCTTACGAATGAGAATGATCGTTCACTCTCTACCCTTCGAACACAAGAACGGATGACGCAAGCATCCTGTGCTCATCCGCAACGACAAGAATCATCATGCCATCCTCCTTCGCTTCCAGGCGCGCGCCGCTGTTCTTCCTGGTCGCGGCAGCACTTGCCCTGTCCGCTTGCGGCGACGAATCGGCTTCCGGGGCTGCGCCGCCCGCGCCCCCTCCGCCACAGGTCACCGTCGTCACGCTCACGCCGCAGCAGGTGACGCTGACGCGCGAGCTGCCCGGCCGCGTCAATCCGTACCTGATTGCCGAGGTGCGGCCGCAGGTCAACGGCATCGTCGAGCAGCGGCTGTTCACCGAGGGCGGCGAGGTCAAAGGCGGCCAGGCGCTGTATCAGCTCGACGACGCGACCTACAAGGCCAACCACGCGAGCGCCAAGGCCACGCTGGCCCGCGCCAAGGCGAGCCTCGAATCGGCCCGGCTGACGGCCCGGCGCACGGCGGGACTGGCGAAGATCGACGCCGTCAGCAAGCAGCAGAACGAGGACGCAACCGCGGCGCTGCGGCTCGCCGAAGCCGACGTCGCGGCGGCCGAGGCAGCGCTGCAGTCGGCCGAAGTCACTCTCGGGCGCGCCCGGATCACGGCGCCGATCAGTGGCCAGATCGGCAAATCATCGGTCACGGCCGGGGCCCTGGTCACGGCCAACCAGGCACAGCCGCTGGCAACGATCCAGCAGCTCGATCCGATCTATGTCGACCTCACCCAGTCGAGCAGCGAGCTGCTGCAGTTGCGCCGCGAAGTCGAGGCCGGCCGGGTCACCGGCGCGCGCGACGTCCCGGTGACGATCCTGCTCGAGGACGGCACGCCTTATTCACGTTCCGGCAAGCTGACATTCGCCGACGTGACCGTCGATCCGGCGACCGGCAGTTTTCTGTTGCGCGTCGAGGTGCCCAACCCCGAAAAGCTGCTGCTGCCCGGCATGTACGTTCGCGCGGTGGTCAGCAACGCACAGCGCTCGAACGCGCTGCTCGTTCCGCAGCAGGGCATCGCGCGCGACCCCAAGGGAAGCACGACGGCGATGGTCGTCGACAAGGATGGCAAGGTCGAGTTGCGGCCGGTCATCGTGAACCGCACGATCGGGGACAAATGGCTCATCGACGAGGGCCTGGTCGGAGGCGACCGGGTCGTCGTCGAGGGGCTGCAGAAGATCCGCCCGGGCGTCGCGGTCGAAGCAACCGAAGCGCCGGCGAACGAAGCTGCCAACCCGCAAGCGGCCCCCGCGGGCGGCGTGCCACCGAACGGCGCCGCTCAACCGGAGGGCTCGGCCGCCACACAGTCCGCCGAACCGGCGAGCGCGCAACCGGAAACCGCGCCGGGCGCGCGCTGAGGATCCGCGAACATGGCACGATTCTTCATCGATCGCCCGATCTTCGCCTGGGTCATCGCAATCATCATCATGCTGGCCGGCGGGCTGTCGATCACGCAGCTGCCGATCTCGCAGTACCCGGTCATCGCACCGCCGGCCGTCGAGATCCGCGCCGTCTACCCGGGCGCCTCGGCCAAGACCGTCGAAGACTCGGTGACGCAGATCATCGAGCAGAACATGAAGGGCCTCGATGGCCTGATCTACTTCTCGTCGACCAGTTCGGCGGACGGCAACTCGCAGATCGCGCTGACCTTCCAGAGCGGCACCGACCCCGACATCGCCCAGGTGCAGGTTCAGAACAAGCTGCAGCTGGCGATGCCGCTGCTGCCGCAGGAAGTGCAGCGCCAGGGCGTCAACGTCGCCAAGTCGACCAGCGGCTTCCTGATGGTGCTCGGCTTCGTGTCCGAAGACGGCTCGATGGGCAAGAGCGACATCGACGACTACGTCGCCTCGACGCTGGCCGACCCGATCAGCCGCGTGCCCGGGGTCGGCAACGTGCAGGTGTTCGGTTCGAAGTACGCGATGCGGATCTGGCTCGATCCGAACAGGCTCGATACCTATCGCCTGTCCGCCGGCGAGGTGGTCGCCGCGATACAGGCGCAGAACCAGCAGGTCGCGATCGGGCAGCTCGGCGGCGCACCGGCGATCGAAGGCCAGCAGATCAATGCGACGATCACCGCGCAGGACCGGCTGAACACGCCCGAGCAGTTTCGCGACATCGTCGTGCGCAGCAATCCCGACGGTTCGGCACTGCGGCTGGGCGACGTCGCCCGGGTCGAGCTGGGCGCCGAAAACTACAACTTCATCAGCCGCTACAACGGCCAACCAGCCACGGGCGTAGCCATTTCGCTGGCCACCGGCGCCAACGCGCTCGACACCCAGTCCGCCGTCATCGAGCGGCTGCAGGAACTGCAGGAGTTCTTTCCGCCCGGCCTCGCCCCGGTCGTGCCGTTCGACACGACGCCCTTTGTCAAGGTATCGATCGAAGGCGTCGTGATGACGCTGATCGAGGCGATCGTGCTGGTGTTCCTGGTCATGTACCTGTTCCTGCAGAACTTCCGCGCCACGCTGATCCCGACGATCGCGGTGCCGGTCGTGCTGCTCGGCACCTTCGGCGTGCTGGCCGCGCTCGGCTTTTCGGTGAACATGCTGACGATGTTCGCGATGGTGCTGGCCATCGGGCTGCTCGTCGACGACGCGATCGTCGTCGTCGAGAACGTCGAACGGATCATGTCGGAGGAAGGCCTGTCGCCGCTCGAGGCGACGCGCAAATCGATGGACCAGATCACCGGCGCGCTGGTCGGCATCGGCCTCGTGCTGTCCGCGGTGTTCGTGCCGATGGCTTTCATGACCGGCTCCACCGGCGTCATCTACCGCCAGTTCTCGGCGACGATCGTCTCGGCGATGACTCTGTCGGTGCTGGTCGCGATCGTGCTGACCCCGGCGCTGTGCGCAACGATGCTCAAGCCGCTGGACAAGGGCGCGCACCACGGCACCCGGGGCTTCTTCGGCTGGTTCAACCGCGGCTTCGATCGCACCAGCGGCCGCTACCAGCGCGGCGTGCGCGGCATACTGGCTCGCCCGTGGCGCTTCATGGCGGTCTTCCTGGCGCTGGTCGCCGTAATGGCCCTGATGTTCCTTCGCCTGCCGAGTTCCTTTCTGCCGCAGGAGGATCAGGGGATCCTGCTCGCGCAGGTGCAGACGCCGGTCGGCGCGACGCAGCAGCGAACGATGGAATCGATCTACAAGATCGAGAACCACTTCCTGCAGAACGAGACGGATGCCGTCGAATCGATCTTCACGGTGCAGGGCTTCAGCTTCTCGGGCACCGGGCAGAACGCCGGCATCGGCTTCGTGAAGCTGAAGGACTGGAGCGAACGCACGACGCCCGAACTGTCGGTCGGCGCCGTTGCCGGCCGCGCGATGGGTGCGTTCGCTGGAATCCGCGATGCGATCGCCTTTGCGTTCCCGCCGCCCGCCGTGCCCGAACTGGGCGTTGCCGCCGGCTTCACCTTCTTCCTGCAGGACAACGCCGGCCAGGGGCACGAGGCGCTGACCGCGGCCCGCAATCAGCTGCTCGGTGGCGCGTCGCAAAGCCCGTTGCTGCAGAACGTGCGCCCGAACGGCCAGGAGGACACGCCGCAGTTCCGCGTCGACGTCGATACGGCGAAGGCCGCTGCGCTGGGCTTGTCGATCGCCGAGATCAACTCGACGCTCTCGGCTGCCTGGGGTGCTGCGTATATCGACGACTTCATCGATCGCGGCCGCGTCAAGCGCGTCTACGTGCAGGCCGATGCCGAGTTCCGCATGGTACCCGAGGACTTCAAGCTGTGGTCGGTGCGCAACAATGAAGGCGAAATGGTCCCCTTCTCGGCCTTCGCGACCACGCGCTGGGCCTTCGGCTCGCCCCGCCTGGAACGCTACAACGGCACTTCGGCGATGGAGATCCAGGGCGAAGCCGCGCCGGGCGTCAGCTCGGGCGAGGCAATGGCCGAGATCGAACGCCTGGTTTCGCAACTGCCGGAGGGCTTCGGCATCGAATGGACCGGCCTGTCCTACCAGGAGCAGCAAGCCGGCGCGCAGACACCGCTCCTGTACACGCTGTCTCTGCTGATCGTGTTCCTGTGCCTGGCCGCACTCTACGAGAGCTGGTCGGTGCCGACGGCGGTGTTGCTGGCCGCGCCGCTGGGCATCCTCGGCGCGGTGCTGGCCAGCACGCTCCGTGGCATGGAGCGCGACGTCTACTTCACCGTCGCGATGCTGACCACGGTCGGCCTCACCAGCAAGAACGGAATCCTGATCGTCGAGTTCGCCAAGCAGAACGTGGAGCATGGCATGAACGTGATCGCCGCGACGATGCAGGCGGTGCGCGACCGGCTGCGGCCGATCATCATGACCTCGCTGGCCTTCGGCCTGGGCGTGATGCCATTGGCGATCGCCAGCGGCGCCGGTTCCGGCGCTCAGCGCGCGATCGGCACCGGCGTGGTCGGCGGCATGGCGGTCGGCACGCTGCTCGGGGTGTTCTTCATTCCACTGTTCTTCCTCGTCGTGCAGCGCGTGTTCGGCGGCGGCGACAAATCCGGAGCCCATGCATGAACCCTGTCTTCGGGAAACTGCCGCTCACGCTCGCTGCGCTGTCGCTGGTGGGCGCCTGCGCCACGCTCGAGCCGGAGCTTCCGCTCGCCGACCCCGCGATCCCGGCGACCTGGCCGCTGCCGCCGACTACGCCGGGCGCCGCCGAAGTACCCGCGGAGCCGGCGCGGATGCCGGCCGACGCCGTCGTCGCCGACGTCGGCTGGCGCGAATTCTTCGCCGACACGCGACTGCAGGAATTGATCGCAAGAGCGCTGCGCAACAACCGTGACATGCGTGTCGCGGTGCTCAACGTCGAGCGCGCGCAGTCGCTGTACCGGATCCAGCGCGCCGACCGCTTCCCTTCGGTCGGCGTCAACGCGGTCGCGAGCCGCTCGGGCGGCAGCACCGGCCTCGGGGTCGCCGAAGGCTATCGCGCCGACATCGGCATCGCGGCCTTCGAACTCGATCTGTTCGGCCGGGTGCGCAGCCTGAGCCAGTCGGCGCTGCAGCAGTACTTCGCGCAGGAAAGCGCGCAGCGCAGCGCGCAACTGAGCCTGGTGGCCGAGATCGCGAGCGCCTACCTGACGCTGGCGGCCGATCAGGAACTGCTGCGCGTCGCCCAGGCCACGCTGAAGAGCCAGGAAGAATCGTTCCGCCTGACCGATCAGCGTCACCGGCTCGGCGCGGTTTCCGGCGTCGACCTGGCGCAGGCCCGCACGACGGTCGAGACGGCGCGCGCCGACTCGGCGCGCTTTGCCGGCTTCGTGGCCCAGGATCGCAACGCGCTGGCCCTGCTCGTGGGCGGGCAGATCGAACCGGAGCTGCTGCCCGGACAACAGGAGGGACGCGTGAGCGGCCTCGGCCCGCTGCCGCCCGGGCTGCCGTCCGAAGTGCTGCTGCGCCGCCCCGACGTGCTGCAGAGCGAATACCTGCTGCGTGCAGCCAACGCCAACATCGGCGCGGCGCGCGCGGCATTCTTCCCGTCGATCACGCTGACCGGCAACGTCGGTTCGCTGAGCACCGAGCTGTCCGAGCTGTTCAGCGCCGGCACCGGAGGCTGGAGCTTCGTTCCGCAGCTGCACCTGCCGATCTTCCAGGGCGGACGCCTGCGTGCAGCGCTCGGCGTTGCGCAAGCCGAGCGCGAGATCGCGCTGGCACAGTACGAGCGAGCCATCCAGGCCGGTTTCCGCGAAGTCGCCGACGCGCTGGCGCTGACCCGCACGCTCGCCGAGCAGCGACAGGCGCAGCTCGCATTGCTCGATGCCGCCAGCGATGCGTACGAACTCGCGCAGGCGCGCTACAAGGCCGGCCAGGACAGCTTCCTGACCACGCTCGACGCGCAGCGCACGCAATACGCCGCCGAGCAGGCACTGATCACGACCCGGCTCGCCGAGCAGATCAACCGCGTGTCGCTGTACAAAGCGCTCGGCGGCGGATGGGTCGAGAGGCAGGGATCATGAGCGCAGCCGCCGACCACTGCACGGACCGAGCGCCCGCACCGGGCGAGAGCCGCGCGGATCGGCAGCGCGACCGCATCCTGTGCGCCGCGCAGCGATGTTTCGTCGAGCACGGCTTTCATGCCGCCAGCATGGCGAAGATCGCCGAGACCGCCGGCATGAGCCCCGGGCTCATCTATCGCTACTTCCACGGCAAGAACGAGATCATCCTGGCAATCATCGAGCGGCAGCTCGCCGAACGGCAGGAAGACATCGCGCTGCTGCGCGGTGCCACCGATCTGGTTTCGGGGCCGGTCGAGATCTTCGAGCAGTGGCGCGACGGCAACCCCGGCATCTTCAACGCGGCGCTGTTCCTCGAAATGAGCGCCGAGGCCACCCGCGATCCGCGGATCGCCGAGGCGGTTCGCGAGGCCGATCTCGCCTCGCGCAAGTCCTTCCGCGAATGGATGAGCCGAAGCGTCGAGCAGGGCGGGCTCGGCATGCCGGAGGAACTGACCGAGACGCGCGCGATCATCCTCGAATGCCTGTACGAGGGCCTGGCGATCCGCGCAGTGCGCGAACCCGACCTCGACCTGGAGACGCTGCGCAAGGCGCTCGCCGAGTTCCTGCCGATGCTGCTGGCGCACTGAAGCGAGCTCGAGCGCCCCAGCTGTCCTGGGCGCGAGTGCCGTCGGGTGCTCGGGGCGCAAGTGCCGCCGGGCTCAGCCGGGCGCGAGCCGCTCGAGGCCGCCCATGTAAGGCTGCAGCGCCGCCGGCACGACGACGCTGCCGTCCGCCTGCTGGCAGTTCTCGAGCACCGCGACCAGCGTGCGCCCGACGGCCAGGCCCGAGCCGTTGAGCGTGTGCACCGATTCGGGCTTGCCTTGCGCGTTGCGAAAGCGCGCCTGCATCCGCCGCGCCTGGAAGGCCTCGCAGTTCGACACCGACGAGATCTCCCGATAGGCGCCTTGCGCCGGCAGCCAGACTTCGAGGTCGTAGGTCTTGGCCGCGGCGAAACCCATGTCGCCGGTACACAGCAGAACGACGCGGTACGGCAGCTCGAGCCGGCGCAGGATCGTCTCGGCATGGCCGACCATCTGCTCGAGCGCGTCGTACGAGTGTTCGGGATGCGCGATCTGCACCATCTCGACCTTGTCGAACTGATGCTGGCGGATCATGCCGCGCGTGTCCTTGCCGTGCGAGCCGGCCTCCGAGCGGAAGCACGGCGTGTGCGCCGTCATCCGAAGCGGCAGCGAATCGGCCGCAAGGATCGAATCGCCGACCAGGTTGGTCAGCGAGACCTCCGAGGTCGGAATCAGGTACAGCGGATCGCTCTCGCCTTCCTGGCCGCCCTTCTTCACGGCGAACAGGTCCTGCTCGAACTTCGGCAACTGGCCGGTGCCACGCAGCGCGGCGGCGTTGACGACGTACGGCGTGTAGA
>CALLYQ010000080.1 GCA_937858875.1 uncultured Lautropia sp.
CCAGCGAGATCGGCGGCCCGGCGTGCTGATGGTCCGGATTCCACGGACCGCGGGTCAGTTCGCCGGAAACGAAGCGGCCCGGGGCGGCCGCGGCATAGCAGGAATCGGGGGCGTTCGAGTGGACGGGCGAGGGGCGGGACATCGGACGGGGGCTCCGTGAAGGATTTCGATGATTCTTGCATGGCGCCTGCATCGCCGCCGGAGTGCGGCGGTTGGCCGCGATACCTGCTACGGCTCACGTACTGGAGCAATGTGCCCGGGCACACGCCTTGCCAGCGCGCGGCGATCGCCATGGAGAAATCATGAAAGTCGCCGATGTCATGACTCGCGGCCTGGACTTGATGTCGCCCGACGACACCGTCCAGCAGGCGGCGGTGAAGATGGCCGAGGCCGACATCGGCGCGATCCTCGTGGGCACGGCCGAGGCGCTCGCAGGCATCCTGACCGACCGCGACATCATCCTGCGCCTGGTCATCGACGGCCTGAGCAGCGCCGAAGTCCGGGTCCGCGACATCATGTCGTCGACGCTGTTCACCTGCCGCGAGAACGACAGTCTCGAGCAGGCGTTCGCACAGATGAGCGATCACCAGGTGCGACGCCTGCCGGTGCTCGACGAGGCCGATCGGCTCGTGGGCATCGTCACGCTCAGCGACCTCTGCAGGCAGGAACCGGACGCGCAGCGCACGAGCGAACTGCTGCGTGCGATCGCAGAGCCACACCGCGATCGTCGGTCGGACAAGCCAGCCGAAACCGGCAAGCCCGAAGAAGCCACCGGGCTCGACGCCTCGGCGCCTGCCGCAGTCTCCGGGCCGCCCGATCCTGTAGCGCCCGAGCCCGAAACGCCCGCCGCGACCTCCGATCCACGCCCCAGCAAGGCGCGATGACGCTCGACCAAGGTTTCGCCTTCGCGATCGTCGCGGTGATGATGGCCCTGTTCGTCTGGGGCCGCATCCGCTACGACCTGGTCGCCCTGCTCGCGCTGCTCGCCTCGGTCGTTGCCGGCATCGTGCCCGCCGACGAGGCCTTCGACGGCTTCAGCAGCGATATCGTCGTCATCGTCGCCAGCGCGCTGATCGTCAGCGCCGCGGTCGCCCGCTCGGGCGTCGTCGAGATCCTGCTGCGCAAGGTCGGACGCTTCCTCGGCAGCGCGCAATCGCAGGTGTTCGGGCTCGTCGCAGCGGTCACGCTGCTGTCGGCCTTCGTGAAGAACGTCGGTGCGCTCGCCATGTTGATTCCGGTCGCCTTCCAGCTCGCACGCCGCACCGGCACTTCGCCGTCGGTCCTGCTGATGCCGATGGCCTTCGGTTCGCTGCTCGGCGGCCTGATGACGCTGATCGGCACCTCGCCGAACATCATCGTCTCGCAGATGCGCGAGCAGATCACCGGCGAGCCGTTCCGGATGTTCGACTTCACGCCGGTCGGCCTGGGCCTCGCGGTGGCCGGCGTCCTGTTCCTCGCGTTCGGCTACCGGCTGCTGCCGCCACCGCGCAAGGCCGCGGCCTCGATGGACGCCGCCTTCCGCATCGGAGGCTATACCGCCGAGGCGCGCGTGCCGGCCGACTCGTCGTCGGTGGGCAAGACGGTCGCCGAACTCGAGGCGCTCGGCGAAGGCGAGGCCAGCGTCGCGACGATCATCCGCGAGCGCTTCCGCCGCTACACGCCCTCGGACGACTGGACGCTCGCCGCCGACGACGTGCTGCTGCTGCAGGGAGAACCGGGTGCACTCGAAACGGTCATCGCACAGGGCAAGCTGCGCCTCGCCGCTGACGAACACACGGCAGACGAACAGATGCCCGACGAAGAGCGCTCGGTCGTCGAGGCGGTGGTCACCGGCGATTCGATGCTCGTCGGGCGCACGGTGGCCGAAGTCCGGCTCGCCGAGCGCCACCAGGTCAACCTGCTGGCCGTCAGTCGAAGCGGAGAGCGCATCGCGCATCGGCTGCGCACGCTGCGCTTCCAGGCCGGCGATCTGATCGTCCTGCAGGGCCGCGAGGACGCGCTGCCCGAGACGCTCGGCGAGCTGCGCTGCCTGCCGCTGGCCGGCCGCGACATCCGGCTCGGCCGCGGCCGGCAGGGCTTCGTGCCGGTGCTCGTGCTGGCGGCGGCGATGCTGCTGCTGGCCTTGGAGCTGATCCCGGTCACGATCGCTTTCTTCGGCGCGGCCGTGCTGCTGCTCGCCGTGGGCTCGCTGACGCTTCGCGAAGCCTACGAAGTCGTCGAGTGGCCGATCCTGATCCTGCTGGGCGCGCTGATCCCCATCAGCGATGCGATCCGCACGACCGGCGGCACCGAACTGATCGCCGACGGACTGTCGAAGCTCACGATCGGCTTGCCACCGCTGGGCGCGCTCACTTTCATCATGGTCGTGGCGATGGCCGTGACGCCGTTCCTGAACAACGCCGCGACCGTGCTCGTGATGGCGCCGATCGCCGCGAGCCTGGCCGCGGCGCTGAGCCTTTCGGCCGACCCGTTCCTGATGGCCGTGGCGGTCGGCGCCGCGTGTGATTTCCTGACGCCGATCGGCCACCAGTGCAACACGCTGGTCATGGGCCCGGGCGGCTACCGCTTTGGCGACTACTGGCGGTTGGGACTGCCGCTGTCGATCATCGTGGTCGTGGTGGGCACGCCGCTGATCGCCTGGGTCTGGCCTTTGACTGCCAGCTGACAAACCGCCGCCTCCCGGCGTCGGCAGGCATCATTGGATATCGCCCCTCGCGGAAGCCGCTTTCGCTGCATGTTGTCGAGCATGACTCCGGAGATCCGCATGTCCTTCACCTTCTCGAGATTGCAATGAAGTCCTCCCGCTCGAAGCCGCGCAGCCCCCAGATCCTGACCCGTTCGCCGGTGCGCGAAGGGCTGCCGTTCCCGCTCGGCGCCACCTGGGACGGGCTGGGCGTGAACTTCGCCATCTTCTCGGCCAACGCAACACGCGTCGAACTGTGCCTGTTCGACACCGACGGCAAGCGCGAGATCGAGCGCATCGACCTGCCCGAGTACACCGACGAGGTCTGGCACGGCTACCTGCCGAACGCCCGGCCCGGCACCGTCTACGGTTACCGCGTGCACGGCCTCTACGAACCCGACGCCGGTCATCGCTTCAATCCGAACAAGCTGCTGATCGACCCCTACGCGAAACAACTGGTCGGCGAGCTGCGCTGGGGCCCCGAACTGTTCGGCTACAAGCTCGATTCGCCCGACAAGGATCTGTCCTTCGACGACCGCGACAGCGCGCCGCTCACGCTCAAATGCCGCGTGATCGACCCGGCCTTCACCTGGGGCAATGAACGCAAGCCCGCCGTCGGCTGGGAGCGCACGATCGTCTACGAAATGCACGTGAAAGGCTTCACGCGCTTGAACCCCCGGGTTCCCGAGGCCGAGCGCGGCACCTTCGCAGGGCTGGCGAGCCCGGGCGTGGCGCAATACCTGCGCATGCTCGGCGTGACCTCGGCCGAGCTGCTGCCGATCCACGGCTTCGTCGACGACAGCTACCTCGTCGAGAAGGGCATGCGCAATTACTGGGGCTACAACTCGATCGCCTTCTTCGCGCCCGAGCCGCGCTACCTGCACACGCCGAATCCGAACGAGTTCAAGGAGATGGTGAACCAGTTCCACGCGGCCGGTATCGAGGTGATTCTCGACGTGGTCTACAACCACACGGCCGAAGGCAACGAGATGGGCCCGACGCTGTCGTTCAAAGGCATCGACAATGCCAACTACTACCGCCTGCTGGCCGACAACCCGCGCTTCTACGTCAACGACACGGGCACCGGCAACACGGTGAACCTGTCGCATCCGCGCGTGCTGCAGATGGTGGCCGACTCGCTGCGCTACTGGGCCACCGAGATGCGCGTCGACGGATTCCGCTTCGACCTCGCGACGATCCTCGCGCGCGAAGCCTACGGCTTCGACGAGGGCGGCGGCTTTCTCGATTCGTGCCGGCAGGACCCGGTGCTGTCGTCGGTCAAGCTGATCGCCGAGCCGTGGGACATCGGCCCGGGCGGCTACCAGGTCGGACAGTTCCCGCCCGGCTGGGCCGAATGGAACGACCGATTTCGCGACAGCGTGCGCTCGTTCTGGAAGGGCGACGACGGCACCTTGCCCGACTTCGCTTCGCGCCTGTCGGGGTCGGCCGACCTGTTCGACAAGCGCGGGCGGCGCCCGTGGGCGAGCGTCAATTTCATCACCGCCCACGACGGCTTCACGCTCGAGGACCTCGTTTCGTACAACGACAAGCACAACCAAGCCAACGGCGAAGGCAACCGCGACGGGCACTCGAACAACCACTCGTGGAACCACGGCGTCGAGGGGCCGACCGACGACCCCCAGATCAATGCGCTGCGCCAGCGCCAGAAGCGCAACCTGATGACCACGCTGCTGCTCAGCCAGGGCACGCCGATGATGCTCGCCGGCGACGAGTTCGGCCATTCGCAGCGTGGCAACAACAACGCCTACGCGCAGGACAACGAGCTCACCTGGCTGGCCTGGGACAAGATCAGACCCGAAGGCCGCGAGTTGCTCGAATTCACGCGCAAGCTGATCGCACTGCGCAAGACCTATCCGATCCTGCACCGCGGCCGCTTCCTGGCCGGCCGCTACAACGAGGAGCTCGACGTCAAGGACGTCACCTGGCTGACCCCGAGCGGCGAGGAGATGGACGAGAGTCACTGGCACGACAACCAGGCCAAGTGCTTCGGCATGCTGCTCGACGGCCGTGCGCAGCCGACCGGCATCAAACGCCGCGGCGACGACGCGACGCTGCTGATGGTGATGAACGCGCACCACGACGTCGTCGAGTTCACGCTGCCCGAAGTGCCCGAAGGCCGGCGCTGGATCTGCCTGATCGACACCAACGTCCCCGACCCCGACGAGAACGGCGTCTTCGACTTCGGCCACCGCTACGAAGTCACCGGCCGCTCGATGCTCGTGTTCGTGCTCGAGATGCAGGAGCGCCGCCGACGTCAGCGGCTCGGCGTAAGCACGGAGGTCCACATCGCTCCGCCGCCGATGCCGGCGGATCTGGTGTAGTCCTCGCAAGCGCACGGTTGCCGCGACCCCGAACGGTTGCCGCGAGCCCGAACGGTTGACGCGGCTCGAGCGGTTGCCACGGCTACATCCAGGCGAGCGTCTGACCGCCGTCGACCGTGATCACCGCCCCGGTCATGTAACGGCTCGCATCGGAAGCGAGCAGCAGCAGCGCGCCGTCGAGGGCTTCGGGCTTGCCGAAGCGGCGCATCGGCGTGCGCTCGAGCAGGTTCTGATGGAACTTCGCCAGCGAGTCCTGCATGTCGGTCTCGATGTTGCCCGGGCAGATCGTGTTGACACGGATGCCCTTGCCGGCCAGTTCCAGCGCCATCACGCTGCCGAGGTGCAGCAGCGCCGCCTTCGAGGTCGCATAGCTCGACAGCATGCCGGCAGCGCGCAGCGCCGAACTCGACGAGATGTTGATGATCGAACCCCGGCCGATGCGGCTCATCCTGCGCGCGGCCTCCTGCGCGACGAGAAACGCGCCCTTCAGGTTCGTATCGAGCAGCCAGTCGAGCTTGTCTTCCGGCTGGTCGACGAAGCGCTGCGCGAACAGGACCCCGGCGTTGTTGACGAAGATGTCCACCGGTGTCCCCAGCGCCTGCTCGACGACATCGAAGGCGGGTGCGATCGTTGCCGAATCCGTCACGTCGAGCTGCACGGCGCAGGCGCGACTGCCGCTGGCGTCGATCCGCTGCACCGCCTCTGCCAGCTTGTCGCTGCGTCGTGCCGCCAACGCGACCGAGGCGCCCGCCGCGAACAGCGTTTGAGCCGCATGCAGACCGATTCCGCTCGAGGCACCCGAGATCAGTGCAGTGCGACCACGCAGGCTGAACAGTTCGGCGATGTCTTTCGTGCTCATTTCTTCCCCCATGTGTGACGTCCCCGGTAATGGTGCACGAGCGGCGGCAACGCCATCCGACGAGCGTGGGCTCAGAGCCGGTTCACAGGCTCTGAGCCCATACGAGCCGGATGTAGCACCACCTGTAGATCGGTGGCCAGAAAATCGGCATCCAGGGTGATGAGGGCCTCCCCGCGCGTCCGCGCGAGTGCGTAGGCGAAACAGTCGCCGAAGTCGAGCGGAAAGCGTTCACGCGCCGCGATTGCTGCTCCGATCGTTTCGTAATCGGCCTCGATCGGCTCGACACCGAGTGCCGTCAGCCCGGCTTCGAGGCCCGCCGACGCTCCTTTCGAAGCCCGCTCGAGAACCATCGCCGCCTCCGCGATGTTGACCCAGGCCATCCGCAGTCGCTCACGAGGGTGGTTTTCCAGCGTCCTCCGAATCCAGTCCCGACTCGGCTCCGCTGCTGCCAGCGCGACGACGATCGACGTGTCGACGATCATCGCTTGTCTCGCGGCCCTGCCTTGGCGGGTTTCCGCACGCGCACGGCGCGTTCCATCTCGATGTCCAGTTCCTGTTCGTATTCTGCGATCGGACGAGGAGGCTTGCCCTTGGTCGTATTGCGCGCGAGAAGCCCTTCGAGTACCGAGAAGTCCCTGCGAGGACCCGAGAGATAGGGTGCCGCAGCCTCACGGACCGCATAGCGGATCGCCTCGGACTTGCTGGCGAGCCTCTTCCCTTGCATCAATGCCTCGAGCGCTTGCTCGAATTCGGCCGTGACATGAAGGTTGATCTGAGCCATCGCCGCTTCCGCCCATTCTCCACATGATGTACAGAATATACATGAACCCGGGGACAGCCGAGCAGCTTGATTTGGGCTCGGAGAACAAAGCCAGTGCCCGCAGCACCCTCGACTTCAGGTTGGCCTTGCAAACGCCTCGAGCGCGGAAATGGCGACAATGAGCGAACGTGCAGTTCAGAAGGATTGGAGTCGGGATGAGCACCAAGGTCGGACGCAACGAACCCTGCCCCTGCGGCAGCGGAAGGAAGTTCAAGCACTGCCACGGGCGAAGCGCCGCGTCCGGAACCCCATCGGCACCCCACGACAGCCATGCGGGCGCTGTCGAGCGTGTCCTGGCCTGGCTGTCGCAGCGCCACCGAAAGGCCATGACGACCGCGCTCGACGAACTCCTGTTCGAAGACTTCTGGCCGGAAGACGGGCCCGAGCCCGAGGAGGTCGACGAGCAGACCTGGGGCATGGTGTTCATGAACCTGCACGAATGGCTGCTGGCCGACGGCGATATTCGAGTTGCGGGAGAATGGCGCGACATCAACGACTACGTGCTCGGCGAGCGCGGCCCGGCGCTCAGCCCGCTACAGCGCGACTTCATCAGGCAACTGGCCACGAACCCACTGAAGCTCTACACCGTCACGGAGATCCGACCCGACGAAGGTCTCACGCTCGTCGACGCGATGGACGCGGACAGCGAACCCTTCTTCGTTCGGGAGCGCGCCGGAACGCGCGGAGCGCGTGCCGGCCTGCTACTCGGCTGCCGGGTCGTGACCGTGGACGATCACCTCGAACTTTCCGGCGCGATCTACCCCTTCTCGATGCTGAACGAGCCGCTGGTGCTCGAATCAGTCCGGCAGGCAATGGACGCTGACATGCATCCCGAAGATCGCGCCTACGAAGTAGCCCGCGCGATCGTATGCGAATGGATGGAGCAGATGCTGATGCCGCCACGCTTGCCCGAGCTGGTCGATGCGCAGACCGGGGAACCGCTGCTGTTCGTCACCGATCATTACCGGATTCTCGACAAGCCGGCCCTGATCGACGCACTCGACGCCAGTCCGGAAACGAGCGCCGACGCCGAGGGTCAGTGGACGCGGGCAAGCCTCGAGGCCGAAGGCACGAGCCGCCTGCTCGCCGGCATCCAGATCGGAAGCGCCCAGGACCGGATCGAGATTTTCCATCGCACGCAGGATTCGGCCGACGAAGGCCGGGCCTGGTTCGAAAAGCTCGCTGGCGACAGCGTGCGGCACCTGACGCGCGAGATCACGGATCCGGCAGAAGTCCTCCGGAGCAAGAAGGCGACCGGCCAGGAAACACAAGCCGACGCAGGCCCAGCGCCGGCCGGCGTGCTCGACCTGCCCCCCGAAGTACTATCCCAGGCGATCGAACAGACCCTGCGGCGCAGCTACGCGAACTGGGCAGACGAGCCGATTCCGGCGCTGACCGGCAAGACTCCGCGACAGGCGATCCGCACGGCGGCGGGGCTGGAGCGCGTCAAGGGGCTGCTGCGCAGCTACGAGGCGAACGAGACGGCGATGGCCACGAGCGACGGCAGGCCCGCGATCTCTTACCAGTTCCTTTGGGATGCGCTAGGCATTGAACGCTAGCGGGGCGGCCGATCGGATTGACGATAGATGCCAAGTTCGGAAACACCAGTGAATACGTGCGCCACCTGATTCGCAGGGATCAGGAAGCCGAACGGATCGCGCGCCTGCGCATACCGGTCGAGGAAGGTTTGGCGAGCGGACCCGCGACGCCGGATACAGCGGCAGACTGGGCTGAGCTGCGCGCGATCGCTCGTGGCAGGAAAGTTTGAAGCCAGTCCTGCTGCGCCCGGCGGCAAGACGGGATCGGCGCGATAAAATTGCGTATTACCGTGTGGTTGGGCAACGGCAGGACCCGGCAGGCGTGGAGGTGCCGGGCCATGAACCCTGAGCGTCGATGCGGCTCCCCAGGATGATCGGGACTGCGCAGCCACTCCGCGACGTCGGGGCT
>CALLYQ010000081.1 GCA_937858875.1 uncultured Lautropia sp.
CGCTCTTCAGGTTCAGCGTCATCGCCCGCTTGCCGCGGTTCACGCTCGCGTAGTTCGCGCTCTGCCCGTCCATTACCGGCTCCCAGCGCCGGTTCTCGTCGCCACCGATGTCCTCGACCTTGATGACGTCGGCACCGAAATCGGCGAAGAGCTGACCGCAATAAGGTCCCGCGAGCACCCGGGACAGGTCGAGCACCCTGATCCCGGCGAACAGGCTTCCCCGGATTGCATCCTGCGACGATTCCTCGCGTGACAAGCGTCTGGCTCCTTTCGAACGATTGCCAGCGATGTTGCGGTTCGGCCGGACTTTCTGTCCAATCCAATCTTCGCGCGTCTGTAATTCCCGCAGGGAATCACTGGCGATAGATCACCGAGCCCGATCCGGACACGATGTCGAGCACCACACTGGACCCGAAGCTTCTTCGCAGCTTTCTCGTGCTCGCCGAGGAGCTGCATTTCGGCAACGCGGCGGCCCGCCTGCACATGACCCAGCCCCCGCTGAGCAAGCAGATCGCGCAACTCGAGGAACTGCTCGAAGTTCGCCTGTTCGATCGAAACCGGCGCGGCGTACGGCTGACGCCCGCCGGCGCGACCCTGGTGACCGAAGCACAGCGCTTGCTCGCGCAAGCGAACCTGGCGGTCGAGGCCGTCCAGCGGACGGCACGCGGCGATTTCGCGCGCGTGCGCATCGCGTTCAATGCCTCGGTCCTTTTCATGGACGTCGAACATCTGGTCACGCGCGTCGAAAACGCACTGCCCGGCCTGCAAAGCACCTGGGAGGAGATGGGCTCATCCGAACAGACAGACGCGCTGCGACAGCGACGCATCGACATCGGCTTCGCGCAGGCGCCTCATGCGCTGCAGGGGCTCGAAAGCCTGGAGGTCGCGCGCGTGCCGATGGCGATCGCGCTACCGGCGAAGCATCGGCTCGCACGGCGCAGCTCGGTATCGATCGCGGCGCTGAGCGACGAGGATTTCGTGCTGGTGCCGCGGGATGTCGGCCCCGGCTTCTTCGACATGGTGATCGCAGCCTGCGTGGCCGCCGGGTTCAGCCCGCGAATCAGGCACCAGGCGAGGCATCTGCTCACGACGCTGAGCCTCGTTGCGACGAGCGGTGCCGTGTCGCTGGTTCCGCAGACGCTCGCGCGCGCCTCGCTGCCCGGCGTCGCGCTGCGGCCGATCGCCGGAACGAAGGTCGAAGCGTCCTACTCGGTGATGTGGAACCCGGCCAACACGCTGCCGGTCCTGCCGCGGGTGCTCGACATCTTCGCGCGCCAGTGATGGCAGTGGCAAGCAAGTGCGAAAATTCACCGGATCTTCCTGGAGAACCAGAATGAACACGCCGCAGCCCCGTACGAACCGGTCACCCACCCTGCCCTCCGCGACCCTGGTCACCGGCGGCAGCCGCGGCATCGGCCGCGCGATCGTCCAGCGCCTGCTGGCCGACGGACACCAGGTCATCAACCTGGACCGCGATCCGCCGTCGCAACAGGCCGGCAACGAGGTCTACGAACAAGTCGACCTGGCAGACGAAGCGCGCTCGCGCGAGTTGCTGTCGACGCTGGCCGAGCGCTGGTCGATCACCCGGCTCGTCAACAACGCGGGCGTCGTGCGCCCGGGCACCGTCGAGGACGCCAGCACGGAGGACCTCGAGGCCGTCGTCGCCGTGAACATCGCGGCGTCGATCCGCTGCGTCCAGGCGGTGCTGCCGGCGATGAAGGCTGCCCGCTTCGGGAGAATCGTCAACATCAGCAGCCGCGCCGCGCTAGGCAAGCCGCTGCGCACCGTCTATTCGGTGACCAAGGCCGGCCTGCACGGGCTCACGCGCACGCTCGCCCTCGAACTGGGCGCTCACGGCATCACGGTGAATGCGGTCGGGCCTGGCCCGATCGCCACTGAATTGTTCGACCGGGCGAATCCGCCCGATGCGCCGGCCACGAAGCGGATCATCGAGTCGATTCCGGTGCGGCGCATGGGCACGCCCGACGACGTCGCTCACGCGGCAGCGATGCTGCTCGACGATCGATCGGGCTTCATCACCGGTCAGGTGCTGTACGTGTGCGGCGGCATGACCGTCGGGCTCGGCCACGACGCCTGATCAAGTCACTCGTCGGCCGTGAACCCGGTCGCCTTGACCACCGGCCCCCAGCGCTCGATGTCGGCGGCGATCATCTGGCGGAACTCGTCTGAGGACATGGTGAGCGGCTTGAAGCAGAATTTCGCCAGGCGCTCGGTGAGCACGTCGCCCTTGGTGGCGCGATTCAAGACTGCCTCCATCCGGTCGATCGCCTGCGGCGCGGTACCGGCCGGCGCCAGCGCGCCCACCCAGGCATAGGCAATGACGTCCTTGAAGCCGGACTCGACCATCGTCGGCGCCTCGGGGGCGAACTCGTCGCGCTCGGTGCCGAAGGTACCGATCGCGCGAAGCTTGCCGGCCTGCAGATAGGGGAAAGCTTCGCCGACCGCACAGATGTTCGATGCGATCTGGCCGCCCATGACGTCCTGCAGTGCCGGTGCGCCGCCCTTGTA
Source organism: uncultured Lautropia sp. (assembly GCA_937858875.1). GTDB lineage: Bacteria > Pseudomonadota > Gammaproteobacteria > Burkholderiales > Burkholderiaceae_E > Zeimonas. The sequence goes on from CALLYQ010000081.1 coordinate 2,530, forward strand.
GCCGATGTGGGTCAGTTCCACGTTCTTCGCGCGGCCCAGCATGATCCCGGCAAAGTGGAAGGACGATCCGCTCGCAGGCGAGCCGAAGAACGCCAGCTTCGGATTCTGCTCGCACCAGTCGAGAAAGTCGGCCGGGTTCTTCACCGATTCCGGAACCATCGGTCCGACGCACAGCGCCAGACCGCCGATGCAGATCGGCGCCACCGGCGCAAGGTCCTTCAGCGGCTCGTAGCCCGGCTCGCGAAAACTGTGCGGATAGACGGTCAGCGCGAAGTCGGGCGTGACCAGCATCGTCTGGCCGTCGGGTTCGGCGTCCTTGACGGTGCGCACAGCGAGCCGGCTCGAGGCCCCTGGCTTGTTCTCGACCAGCAAACCGGCCGGATACGAATCGCGGATCGTATCGGCCGTCATGCGAGCGATCGTGTCGGTGCCGCCGCCCGGCGCAAAGCCGACGACCCAGCGAACGGGACGCGTGGGTGCGGTATCGGCCGCCGCGGCACGTGCCATCGATGGCAGCGCCGAAGTCGGCAGCAGCGTAGCCGCTGCCGAGGCAGCCAGAAAGTGACGCCTGCTGGTCATGTCCTATTCCTCGATTCGTTTGGGTTGTCGGACAATAGACACTTTGCTGTCCGCCATCAACCGGGGATGCAAACTCTGCCGTAGCGCCTTGCTAACTCATAGAATCGCGGTCACCATCGACTCCGGACCGACGCCGTGGATGCAGCAACGCCCATCACCGAGATTCCCGACAGCGCAGCGCCCGCACGGGCGGCCTCAGGTCCGGTCAACAGTTCCGATCGAATCGCCAACGCGATCGGCATCGGCATCCTGAAACGGCGCTACCGGGTCGGCCAGCGACTCGTCGAGGCCGATCTGATGCATGAATTCGGCGTCGGACGCAGCACGGTGCGCGAGGCCCTGAAGACGCTGGCCGGCACCGGCGTCGTCGAGCTGATCCCGCACCGCGGCGCGGTGATCCGGGCGCTGAATCGCAGTGACGCCGAGGACCTGCTGCAGGTGCTCGAGGTGCTGTGCGGACTTGCCGCGCGGCTTGCGGCAATGCGGATCGGCATGGGCGAAAACCGCAAGCTGTTCGAGGACGCCAGTGCAGCGCTGCTGTCGGCAGCGGAGTCGGAAGGGCCGCGGCGCATGCTCGACCTGCGCGCGCGGTTCTACCAGACGATGTTCGAGATCGCAGACAACGCCGAATTGAATCGTGCGATGCCGTCGACTCGCGCACACCTGTTCCGCACACAGATGTACGAAGGCTCGACCCTGTCCGACCTCGAGGCGATGGCAGCCGAATACCGGGGCATTACCCAAGCGATTCTGGCCGGCGACGCGAAGAAGGCGGAAACGCGCGCTCGTCAGCACATCGAGAACACCGCAACGCGGTCGCTGCCACGGATCCCGAGCGGCTGACGAACCGAATCACGATTCTGCTGACGGAGCGATAAAGCGTCGAACCGCCGCCGGTCCTAGAGGTCTTGCCGTATTGTCCGACAATTATTGATATCATGACGGACAATCAACCCGGCAGGAGTATTCAGATGGCCTTCGAGACGTCTTCCC
>CALLYQ010000082.1 GCA_937858875.1 uncultured Lautropia sp.
CCAGAACAGCAGTCCCATGACGATGCCGAAGAAGACCCAGCCGTAGACCAGGTGGTCCGCCCCCACAGCCAGGCGCATGTCGGACAGATGCCCGATCATCACGATCAGGTAGGCCCGGATCCAGTTGGCGATGATGGGCACGATCGCGGCCAGTGCGATGAAGATCAGCCGATACTTGAGCGTGCGGAATTGCAGGTAGGCGTAGAGCACGCCGAGCGCCAGCGATGCGATCAGGTAACGCAGCCCGCTGCAGGCCTCGACGACCGACCAGCGTCCGCTCGGTACCGTGAAGAACAGGCCTTCGCGATGGACGGGGATGCCGGTCCATTGCAGTGCCAGCACGGTCGCGTCGGCCGTGTAGTCCATCATCTTCGGCGTCAGGAACTCGCCGACCGGTACCGCGAAGAACAGGAAAGCCAGAGGAAACGCCAGCGACCGGGTGATCGGCGGTCCGACCAGCGCGGCGATCACAGCGGGAATCACTGCGACGGCACCGATCTGTTCGAGGGACGAGACTCCGGCCAGGCGCCCGAGGATCCACAGCGTGCTGCATACGGCCAGCGCTACGAGTCCCGGCCACCAGGTTCCGAGCGGCAGTACCGACCAATCGTGACGCTTGTTCCAGATCATCCATGCCGCGAAGGGCAGTGCGATGAAGCCGTGCGTAAAGGTCTCGGAGTTGCGCCAGACCCGTACCATGCCAAGCCACGCGTCGTGAAAGGCGAGCAGCGACAGCAACACCGCGAAAGCGAAGACGCCCAGCACGATGCGCCTCGTGCTGGCCGAGAGAGGGGCCTCCGCATGTTCAGACGCGGGCTCGACCGAAGCGCCGACCGTGTCGTCGGACCAGTCGACATGGCGATCGAGCCTGGAGTGCGGTCCCGCGGGCCCGGATGGAGCATCGCTGCCTGCGCCGTATCGCGCCATGATCATCCCAGGCCCCGCACGATCTGTGGCCCTGCGGCGTTGACGAGCCAGCGCGGCAGGCGGCGCCAGGTCTCGATCATCAACCGGTACTTCGGGTTCAGCGGGTTGTGCTGCGGAATGCCCTTGCCGCGCACGAGCCGGTATTCGTAGACGAGCGGCGTGGGCTCGAAGCCCCAGTTCTTCTTGAAATCGAACTGGCCGGTGCCGCGCTTGCTGCGGCCGTAGTCGAACACCGTGCAGCCGCGATCGATGGCGCGCTGCATCAGCGACCAGTACTTGAAATCGTTCGCTGCAAGATCGCGCGCACGCACCGTGTCGCCGGCGTGCATCGGCAGCACCTCGTCCCGGTAGTACAGGCTCAGCACACCGCTGCCCTGCGGGTCGCGGACGATCAGGATTCCGGCGTCGTCGCCGAAGGCCTCGAGCAGCAGTGCGAAGTAGCGGCGGCTGTGCGCCGGCGTGCCGTGACGGTGGACGTTGTCGGCGAACAGTTCGAAGAAGGTATCGAGGTCGCCGGCATCGGCGCTGAGCCCGGCCTTGATGCCCTTGCGGACCATCGCCCGTTGCTTGCGCGGAATCGCGGCGAGGTTCGCTTCGTGATCGGCCGACAGCTTCTTGCGGAACGTGACGTAGAGATCCTGGACGGGCCAGTCGCGCGAGACCTCACTCGTTTCGCCGAGGCTGCGGTACTCGAGGTGATCGACGCGCAGTTCTTCGGCGAGCGCCTGGGCTCCCTGGTCGAGTGCGGCCGCCGCGGCCGTATCGTCGGCGATCGGGCCGGCGTATGGACAGAAGGGCAGGCTGCTCAGCGAATGGCCGAACAACAGGCTGCGGACCTGGACCAGCGGCAGGATGCCGACCAGCTGCTCGTCTCGCTCGGCGATCATGTAGTGCGGGCGATGACCGAAGGCCGACGACAGCAATCCGCGCCAGGCCCAGCGGTGATAGACGCTGGCCCGCGGATGACGATCGACGTAGGCGCTCCAGCGCGCGGCGTCGTCGTCGGCGGCCGGCCGGACGTGCACGGTGCGATCCAGCATTTTCAGTTGGCGATACGGTCGGCGAAAACCTGGTCGACGCGTTGCCAGCGGAAATCCGACAGCAGGCGGTCGAGCCGGCGAGCCATGCGATCGAGGTTCAGGTAATGGCGGAACTTCGACTTGATCCCGGCATGACCGATGCGCGGCTGCGCGGGATCGACTTCCCACGGATGGAAGTAGAAGATGCACGCTTCGCCGTCGACACGATTGATGTGGCGCAGGCTCCAGCGCGAAACCGGGTAGGGCAGCAGCCGGAAGTAGCCTCCGCCCGAGGCCGGCAGGTTCCGGCCGAGCACCTTCAGCGAGCTCGGCGGAATCTCGACGATGCCCGATGGCGACTTCCAGGCGAATCGTGGCGCCTCGGGCATGCCGTAGTGATCGTGCGCGATCGGGTAGACGCTCGAGCTGTAGCGATGGCCGGTTTCGGCGAGCACGTCGTGCGCCCACAGGTTGCCGCGACCGATCGAGAAACTCGGCGCCCGGTAGCCGTTGACGGCCGCACCGCCGACGTCTTCGAGGATGCCCTTGGCACGCAGCAGGTCGCTGCGAAAGCTCTCGGGATCGAGGTCGCTGACGCGCTCGTGTCCGTAGCCGTGGCTGGCCAGCTCATGGCCACCGGCCACGATTCGGCGCACGATGCCCGGATGGCGTTCGGCGATCCAGCCGAGCGTGAAGAAGGTGGCCTGGGTCTGGTGGCGATCGAGCAGTTCGAGAATCAGGTCGACGTTGCGCTCGACGCGGCACTCGATCGAGTCCCACTCCGAGCGGTCGATGTACGGGGCGAACGCCGCGACCTGGAAGTAGTCTTCCACGTCGATCGACATCGCGTTGAAAGTCTGGCCGTTCATTGCCTGTCGCGCGGGGCGGGTGCGGACATGCCGCGGAAACGCCTCAGCACCTTCTTCAGTGTGTTGTAGATCAGCGCGCTCGACGATTCGAGGACCTCGACGCGGTCTTCGAGCCGCGACAGGCGGTCCTGCGCGTCGGGCGACAGCGGCGCATCGTGCGCCCATCGGGTGTCGTGGCCGTTGATGCCGCCGGCGGCTGCACCGTGCCGCAGCAGCCGCGGATCGATGGCATCGGCGGCGCGCGGCCCGAGCTCGGCGGCCAGTTCGTCGGCGATCTCGGAAACGTCGCCGGCCTCGATCGTGTGCTTCTCCGCCAGGTAGGCGCCGAGCAGCAGCCGATCGGCCAGCGTGTTGATCCGGCGTGGAATGCCGGCGGTGACTTCGTGTATGCGCGTAAACGCGTCGTCTTCGAAGACCGGATCCTGCTGCCAGCCGACACGCGACAGCCGGTGTTCGATGTACTGCCGGGTTTCTGCAGCGTCGATCGGCCCGAGATGGTAGCCGGCGATGATCCGCTGCTTGAGCTGGCTCATCTCGGGCCGCTGCATCAGATCGCGCAGTTCGGGCTGGCCGATCAGGAAGGTCTGCAGCAGCGAGCGGCTGTCGAGCTGGAAGTTCGACAGCATCCGCAGTTCTTCGATCGAGCTGGGGCTCAGGTTCTGCGCTTCGTCGACGATCAGCAGCGCGCGTCGGCCCTCGACATCGAGCTCCTTCAGCCGTGCCTCGATCAGCAGCAGCAGGGCAGCCTTGTCGGCCAGTGCCGTTTCCAGGCCCAGCCCGTCGGCGACGATGCGCAGCAGCTCGGCCGCTTCGAGCTGCGTGGTCACGACCTGCACCGGCACGACCTTGTCGACCGGCAGCCGGCGCAGCAGCTGACGCACCAGCGTGGTCTTGCCGGCGCCGACTTCGCCGGTCACGACGATGAAGCCCTCGGCCTGATGCAAGCCATATTCGAGATACGCCATCGCGCGTCGATGGCCGCGGCTGCCGAAGAAGAACTCGGGGTCCGGGCTGAGCTGGAACGGCTTGGCGCTCAGGCCGTAGAAACTCTCGTACATCGGCTCAGAACCTCTTGTCGACGCCGGCGAAGATCGCGTTCTCGTCGTAGTCGGTGCCGCGGCCGCTGGAATCCTGGCGGCTGAGCCGGATTCCGGCGAAGGCGCTGACGTCGGAAGTAAGCCGGCCGACGATGCCCAGCCGCAGCGTGTTCAACCGGTTCTCGAAGCCGGCGCTTGGAGATTCGACTTCTCGTCGGTCGATCGAGGCTTCGACGCGCGTGCGAGAGTCGAGCGACTGCGAGAAACTCAGGCCGATACCACGCTCGCGAAGTTCCCCTTCAAAGGAAATCGATTCACCTGTGCCGCTGCCGCGGATGCCGCCTGAAGTGGCGGGCGTGGAGATGGTCGCGGCCGACTCCCGGGTCGATGCCCAAGCCGCCAGTGTCAGCGTGCGCGAAGCGCCGCGCAAGGCCCAGAAGGCGGTGACACGTCGGTCGAACACGGCGTTATCGGTGATCCAGGCCCTGCCTATCGGAATTCCGCCGGGCGGCAGCAGATCGTTGGAGACAAGGTCGGAGATCAGAGGGTTCGACGTGCCTCCCGGACCTCGAGCGAGCGAAAGGGGATCCAGCGTGAGGAGCGAGGATTGCGAGGATGTCATGACCGATTTCGACGCCGTCACACCGAGCGTGCTGCGGCTCGTCGACCAACTGATCTGTCCGCTACCGACAGTGCCGTAGTAGCGGTCTGCGACGTGGCCCGACATCGACAGGCGTGAGTTCGGGTTCCACTGAAAACCCAGCGCCGGACCCCAGCCGTGGTCGTCGCCTTCGTCGTTGAAGACGTTGTCGATTTGTTCGTATTCGATCGAAGCCGACAGCCGCAGCCTGTGGCTGTAGCGATAGTGAAGCGTGCCTGCCGAGAAGCGCCGATCCAGCGAGAAGTCGCCGTAATCGCGCGACTGGTAGAAGCCGTGCCACCCCCAATTCCATTTGCCACCGCGATCGATGCCGTCCACCGACGCCGACGCATGGTGGGCCCAATCGGCTACGGAGGACGACCCCGAGCCTTCTGATCGGCTCAGTTCGTAGCGCATGCGGTAGGTCGCCAGAGAACCGAGTCGGTCCTGGTACCAGGGGGCGACGGAGTACCGCCGGTAGTTGGAGCGGTTGCCAAAGGTGGATGACGGGTCTATCGACAGAGAGCCACTGGGCGATGCATTGACGCTGCCCATGAAGGCGGCGACGTCGAGCCACAGGTTGTCGCCGCCGATCGCAAAGGTGCCGCGCCCACTCAGATTGTGGCGCAGCAGCGTGAGATCGGAATCGTCGCCGATGCGCATGAAATTGCGCATCTGGTAGGCAAGGTCGTAGTTCGCCCGCGGTGCAGTCGAGCGTGCGACAACGTAGGGCGAAGCTTCGAGCAGAAATGCGCTTCGTTCGTCGCCTCGCGGGCGATGTCGGATGTTGTCCGAAAGCGTAGCCGAGCCGCGCACGCCGAAAATGAACTGCGGCGCTTCGATGCCGCGCGCGGACAGGTCCGGCAGCCTCAGGCCGAGCCCGCCCCAACCGCCGAGACCGGTACCGCCGGTCTGGCCGGAGCCGTTGCCCGTCGGAGCGCCGGCGGGTGCGCTGATTGCGCCGCCGCTGCCCGTGCCCGGGCTGCTGCCGCCTGTTGCGCCTGCTGCGCCGGAACCGGAGCCGCCTTCC
>CALLYQ010000083.1 GCA_937858875.1 uncultured Lautropia sp.
CGCGAACAGATCGTGCTCGTCGGCTCCCTCGATCCGCACGTGTACCAGCGTTCCGGGCGCCATCGTCGCGGCTTGTTTCTGGCCGTCGAGCGCCAGGTACACCAGCCCGTCGATCTCCGGCGCATCGCCCTGCGAACGCGCGAGCGCTCGCCACAGCCCGGCCTGCCGATCGTGTTCGATCGCATCGACCAGCACCTCGGTTTCGCGACCGACCCAGCGGCGCAGACGGCGCTCGCTGATCTGCTGCTGCACCTGCATGAAACGCGCCTGCCGCTCGTGGCGGACTTCGTCGGGCAGCGCACCCGGCAGTTCGTTGGCCGAGGCCCCTTCGACCGGCGAATAGGCGAAACAGCCGACGCGATCGAGTTCGGCCTCGCGCAGGAAGTCGAGCAGGTGCTCGAACTCTTCTTCGGTTTCGCCGGGAAAACCGGCGATGAACGTGCTGCGGATCGTGATGTCGGGACAGATCTCGCGCCATGCGCGGATCCGCTCGATGTTGCGCTCGCCCGAGGCCGGGCGCTTCATCAGTTTCAGGATGCGCGGATGCGAATGCTGGAACGGCACGTCGAGGTAAGGCAGCACCTTGCCCTCGGCCATCAGCGGCAGCAGTTCGTCGACATGCGGATACGGGTAGACGTAGTGCAGCAGGACCCAGGCGCCGAGCCTGGACAGTTCGCGAACCAGCTCGGTCATTCGCGTACGCAGTGGACGCCCGTCGACGAAGCCGGTCCGGTACTTCAGGTCGACGCCATAGGCGCTCGTGTCCTGCGAGATCACCAGCAGTTCCTTGACGCCGCCCCTGACCAGGGTCTCGGCCTCGCGCACGACCTCGCCGATCGGTCGGCTGACGAGATCGCCACGCATCGACGGGATGATGCAGAAGCTGCAGCGATGATTGCAGCCTTCGGAGATCTTCAGGTACGCATAGTGCTTCGGCGTGAGTCGCACGCCGGTGCCCGGCACCAGATCGGTGAATGGATCGTGCGGCTTCGGCAACTGCGCATGCACATGCGACATCACCTCGTCGGTCGCGTGGGGTCCGGTGACCGCAAGCACCTTCGGATGCACCTGCGACACCAGATTGCCGCCGCCCTCGCCGGTGCGTGCCCCGAGGCAGCCGGTGACGATGACCTTGCCGTTCTCGGCGAGCGCTTCGCCGATCGCGTCGAGCGATTCCTGCACGGCCTCGTCGATGAAGCCGCAGGTATTGACGACGACCAGGTCCGAGCCCGCATAGTCGCCGGCGATTTCGTAGCCCTCGGCGCGCAGCTGCGTCAGGATCCGCTCCGAATCGACCATCGCCTTCGGACAGCCGAGCGAAACGAAGCCGATCTTCGGAATCGATTTTCGAGAGGCCTTGTGCGAGGGGCGGCGGATGGGCTTGTCGACGACGACCATGGGAAAGCTCTGGTTACGCTGGTTAACCCGACATGCTACCAAGCGGCACCGCAGCGCGGCAGTTTGCCCGCGCGGGAAGATCGACATGCCAGGGGCAGCGCGCCAGAATATGAAGCGCCCGTTCGCGGCACACCATCGCGGCACGACCTGGCACACGATCGCAGCACGACCAACGAGGAGACACTCCAGATGAAACGACTCGCCGCCCGCTCAGCTCTTGCCTGCATCGCACTGTCCGCCAGTGCGGCCGCCGTGGCGCAGACCTGGCCCGACCGTGCGATCTCGCTCGTCGTGCCGTTTGCCGCCGGCAGCGGAACCGACAACGTTGCACGTCAGGTCGGGCAGAAGCTGGCCGAGCGACTCGGGCAACCGGTCGTCATTGAAAACAAGCCGGGGGCCAGCGCACAGATCGCCGCCGAATTCGTCGCCCAGGCGAAGCCGGACGGCTACACGCTGTTCATGACGACCAACACCTCGCACTCGGCCAATCCGAGCCTGTTCAAGAACCTGCGTTACGACCCGATCAAGGACTTCACGCCTGTCGCCCGTACCGGCGAGCTCCCCTTCGCGCTGGCCGTCAACCCGAGTCTGCCAGTCAACAGCACGAAGGAGCTGATCGACTACGCGAAGGCGAATCCCGGCAAGATCTCCTACGCCACGCCGAACAGCACCTCGCTGGTCGCTTCGGAAACGATCAGGATGATGGCCGGCATCGATATCGTCGGGGTCCAGTACAAGTCGAGCCCGCAGGCGCTGACCGACCTGATGGGTGGCCAGTTGCAGATGTATGTCGTCGACTTCGGGTCGGGGCTGTCGACGCTCAGGACCGACAAGGTCAGGACGCTCGCTGTCACGCCTGCACGCGGCTCGAAGATCCTGCCCGACGTGCCGCCGATCGCCGATGCCCTGCCCGGTTTCGACTTGACTTCCTGGAACGGCGTATTCGGCCCGGCCGGCCTGCCGAAGGAGATCGTCGAGCGGCTGCATCGCGAACTTCACGCGGTGCTGGCCGATCCGGAGGTCCGGGACAAGCTCGCGACCGTCGGATTCGAGGTGTGGCCGTCGGAGTCGCCGGACGATTTCGCAAGCTATGTCGCCGAGCAGCTCGAGCTCTGGGGCCGCCTGATCAAGCAAGCCGGCATCGAGCCGCGATGACGGAATTGACCGGATACCGGAGAGCAAGATGAGCAGTCGATACTTCGTCCGAGGCGCCGACGTCACGCCTTATTACCCCGCGAATCACACCGGCACGAGCAATCGGCGGATCATCGGCCCGGAAACGGTCGGCGAAACCGGCGTCGAAGTCCTGCTCGGCGTCATCAAAAAGGGCAAAGGCGCACAGCCCCACGCGCACCCGGGCATCGAACAGGTCGTCTACATGATCGAGGGCACGGCGCTCGCCGAGGTCGACGGCGAGCGTTGCGAACTCGGTCCCGGCGACGCCTGCTATTTCCCGGCCGATTCGATGCACGTGTTCACGGTGACCAGCGATACGCCGGCGAGGATCCTGGTGATCTACACGCCGCCGTACTGCGAATCGCCCGACAAGGTGCGCCGCACTGGAGCCTGACGATGGACTTCTCGCTGAGCCCCGAACAGCAGCAGATCCGGGAAGCGATCGCAAGGCTCTGCGAGCCGTTCGATGCCGACTACTGGCTGCGCAAGGACCGCGAAGGCGGTTTCCCCGATGAACTGCACCGCGCGCTGGCCGAGTCGGGCTGGCTCGGCATCGCGATGCCCGAGGCCTACGGCGGCGCCGGCCTCGGCATCACCGAGGCGGCATTGATGATGCAGACGATCTCGCAGTCCGGCGCCGGCCTGTCGGGCGCCTCGGCCGTGCATATGAACATCTTCGGCCTGCACCCGGTCGTCGTGTTCGGCAGCGACGAGCAGAAGCGCCTCTGGCTGCCGCCGCTGATCGCCGGCAAGGACCGCGCCTGCTTCGCCGTGACCGAACCGAACGCGGGCCTGAACACGCTGAAGCTGAGCACGCGCGCCCGCTTCGAGCCCGGTCCCGACGGCGGCCACTACGTCGTCAGCGGACAGAAGATCTGGATCTCGACGGCACAGGTCGCCAACAAGATGCTGCTGCTGGCACGCACGACGCCGATCGAGCAGGCCCGCGGCACCGAGGGGCTTTCGCTGTTCTATACCGACCTCGACCGGCGCTACGTCGAAGTCCGCGAGATCGACAAGATGGGCCGCAAGCCGGTCGACTCGAACCAGGTGTTCATCGACGGCTTGCGCATCCCGGCGGCCGACCGGATCGGTGACGAGGGCAAGGGCTTTTCGTACATCCTGCACGGCCTGAATCCGGAGCGCGTGCTGATCGCCGCCGAAGCGATCGGCCTCGGCCGGGCAGCGCTCGCCCGCGCCACTTCCTATGCCGGCGAGCGCATCGTCTTCGACAGGCCGATCGGCAAGAACCAGGCAATCCAGCATCCGCTCGCGCGCTCGTGGATGGAACTCGAGGCGGCGAACCTGATGGTGATGAAGGCCGCCACGCTATACGACGCCGGCAAGCCCTGCGGCGCCGAAGCCAATGCCGGCAAGTACCTGGCCGCCGAGGCCTGCTTCGGCGCCTGCGAGAACGCGATCCTCACGCACGGCGGGATGGGTTACGCGAAGGAGTACCACGTGGAGCGCTACCTGCGCGAGGCGTGGATTCCGCGGCTGGCGCCGGTGAGTCCGCAGTTGATCCTGTGCTTCATTGCGGAAAAGGTGCTCGGCTTGCCGAAGTCGTACTAGTGCGCGATCGAGCCGAACGAAGCAGCGAAAAAGCCGCCTGCGGGCAGCTGCTCCCGCAGGCGGCTTCTCGAAGGCACAAAGCGCGTTGCGCGCAACTCAGCGTTGGGGATCGTTGCCCGATCCGCTCGAGCCGCCGGTCCGTCCGCTTCCTTGTCCGGCCGGGCCGCCCGAACCGCCCTGCCCGCCCGGTGCGCCGGGCGCTCCGGGGAACGTGAAGTTCTGGAACATGCTGCGGGTCTGCGCCTGCATCTGCTCCTGCATCTGCACGAACAGGTTCTTGCTCTGCTCGATGTAGTTGCCCATCATCGCCTGGACCATCGGCGCCTGCATCGACATGAACTGCGCCCACAACTCGGGGTTGGGCATGCCCTTGGCGTCGTAGAAGGTCTTCGACTGCTCCTGCATCTTGCTCTGGATCTCGACGAAGGCCTGCATCGTCTTCTCGAGATACGAGCCCATCATCCCCTGCATCGCATGACCGTAGAAACGGATGATCTGCGCGAGCATCGCCGAGGAGAAGATCGGCGTTCCACCGGCCTCCTCCTCGAGGATGATCTGCAACAGGATGCTGCGGGTGAGGTCCTCGCTGCTCTTCGCGTCGATGACCTTGAAGTCCTCGTTCGCCAGGACCAACTGCTTGACGTCGGCAAGAGTGATGTAGGCGCTGGTCTGAGTGTCATAGAGCCGGCGATTCGGGTACTTCTTGATCAGGCGCGTAGCAGTCGCCATCGTCACTCCATGTGCAGGCCGCCGTTGCACGCAAAGATCGCACCGGTCGTGAATCCCGCGTCGTCGGAGCTGAGCCAGCCGCAGATCGATGCGATTTCCTCGGGGCGACCCAGCCGGCGCACCGGGATCGTCTGGATGATCTTCTCGCGCACGTCTTCGCGGACGGCCATGACCATGTCGGTCGCGATGTAGCCCGGGGCCACCGTGTTGACGGTCACTCCCTTGCTCGCGACTTCCTGGGCCAGCGCCATCGAGAAGCCGTGCATGCCTGCCTTGGCGCACGAGTAGTTCGTCTGGCCGAACTGGCCCTTCTGCCCGTTGACCGACGAGATGTTGATGACCCGCCCCCAGCCGCGGTCGAGCATGCCCTCGATGACCTGCTTGGTGACGATGAACATCGAGTTCAGGTTCGTATCGATGACGGCACGCCAGTCTTCGAGCGACATCTTGCGGAACACGCCGTCGCGCGTGATGCCGGCGTTGTTGACCAGAATGTCGATCTCGCCGATTTCCGAGCGGACCTTCTCGAACGCGGCTTTCGTGGAGTCCCAGTCGGAGACGTTGCCGACCGAGGCATGGAACTCGAAGCCGGCGGCCTTCTGTTCGCCCAGCCACTTGTCGTAGTCGCGGGTGGGTCCGCAGCCGGCGACGACGGTATAGCCGAGGCCGTGGAAATTGCGGCAGATCGCCGTGCCGATCCCGCCCATGCCGCCGGTCACGTACGCGATTTTCTTGCTCATCTGCTTCCCCTTTCGCTGGTCAATGCTCGTTTGGCGCTTGGGGCGCAGCGACGCCTTGCCCCCGTTCTGGCCGCTGCACCGGTCACTCGGCCTTCTCCTTCACGTAGCTGCCGGGCGCGGGCTCGATCGGCTGGTAGCGATCGTTGCCCGGCTCGGCCGGCGCCGACTGAAGCCCGCCGCTGAACTGGCTGAGCCAGCGGCCCCAGTCGGGCCACCAGCTGCCCTTGTGCTCGGTCGCGCCTTCGAACCAGTCTTCGGGGTCTGCGGGCAGGTCTTCGTTGGTCCAGTGGCTGCGCTTGTTCGGGGCGGGCGGATTGATGACACCGGCAATGTGGCCGCTCGCGCCGAGCACGAAGCGGTTGTCGCCCTTCAGCAGGCCGGTCGACAGGTAGGCGCCTATCCACGGCACGATGTGGTCTTCGCGCGATGCGTAGATGTAGGTAGGCACGCCGATCGAACCGAGGTCGAGCGCGACGTCGCAACTCTCGAGCCGGTTCGGGATCCGCAGCTCGTTCTGCAGATACATGTGCCGGATGTACCAGCAGAACATCGGGCCTGGCAGGTTCGTGCTGTCTGCGTTCCAGTACAGCAGGTCGAAAGGCGGCGGGGACTCGCCCTTCAGGTACTTGCTGACGACGTAGTTCCAGATCAGGTCGTTCGGCCGCAGATAGTTGAAGGTCGTGGCCAGCTCGCGACCCGGCAGGATGCCGCCCTTGCCGATCGTGCGCTCGCGGAACTGGCAGAACGGCTCGTCGATGAACAGCCCGAGCGTTCCCGGATGCGAGAAATCGAGCATCGTCGTGAGCAGCGTCATCGACTCGATCCACTCGTCGCCGCGTGCGGCGAGCACGGCCGCAGCGCTGGACAGGATCGTGCCGCCCACGCAGAAGCCGAGCACGTTGATCCGGTCGATGTCGGCGATCTCGCGCACGACGCGTATCGCTTCGATGGCGCCGCTCTCGAGGTAGTCGTCCCATCCGAGGTGGCCTTCGGGGGCCTTGGCGTTCTTCCACGACACGAGGAAGACCGTATTGCCCTGCGCAACCGCCCAGGCGACCAGCGAATTGCTCGGTTGCAGGTCGAGGATGTAGTACTTGTTGATGCACGGCGGCACCATCAGCAACGGCCGGCGGCCCACCTGCGAGGTGGTCGGCGTGTACTGGATCAGCTGGAACAACTGGTTCTGGTAGACGACCTCGCCCGGTGTCGTCGCCATGTTGACGCCGACCTCGAACACCGACTCGTCGGTATGCGCGATACGGCCCTTCTGCATGTCGTCGAGCATGTGCCGCACGCCATGCATCAGGCTTTCGCCGCGCGTCTCGACCAGACGCCGCTGCGCCTCCGGGTTCGTCGCCAGGTAGTTGGCCGGCGACATCGCGTCGATCCACTGCTGCGTGGCGAAGCTGATCCGCTCGCGCGACAGCGGATCGCCATCGACCGAATCGGCGAGCTTCTGCATGAACTCCGCGTTGAGCAGGTACATGTTCGCGGTCCAGCCGAACGGGCCATCACGCCAGGCTTCGCTGGAGAAACGGCGATCCCTGGGCTCGACCGGGCCACCGGACATCAGAGCCTTCAGGCGCTCGAGATACTCGGCCTGCAGCTCGGCGATGCGTTCGGGTGCCACGCGCACCGGTTCG
>CALLYQ010000084.1 GCA_937858875.1 uncultured Lautropia sp.
ATCGGCGCCCCCGGGGCACCCACGAGCGCGCCGAAGCCGATCTGCGCGATCGCGCCGGTCACGACCCCGACGAAGTAACCCAGTGCCAGCCGCTTCGCACCCCAGACCCGTTCGAGATCGGAGCCGAACATCCACATCGCGAACATGTTGAAGGCCAGGTGCATCAGCCCACCGTGCAGGAAGCTGTAGCTGACCAGCGTCCACGGCGTCGCCAGCACTTCGGTCAGCCGGCCGGGCCAGAGCGCGAACCAGTAGATCAGCACGGGGCCGAGCAGCCCCTGCAGCAGATAGACGATGACGTTCGCGAGGATCAGCGAACGAATGAACGGGGTCAGGACCGGCATTTCGTCTCCCGGAAGCGAAGCGCCGGGCCGGCCGGCACGACGATGAAGCTCGGATCGACGCCGGTCAGCGCGACGACGAACCCCGCATCATCTCGAAGAATTCCTGGTTGCCTTTCGTCTGGCGCACCTTGTCGAGCAGGAATTCCATCGCCTCGAGCTCGTCCATGTCGTGCAGCAGCTTGCGCAGGATCCAGATCTTCTGCAGCACCTCGGGCTTGATCAGCAGTTCCTCGCGGCGCGTGCCCGAGCGGTTGATGTCGATCGCCGGGTAGACGCGCTTTTCCATCATCCGGCGGTTCAGGTGCAGCTCCATGTTGCCGGTGCCCTTGAACTCCTCGTAGATGACTTCGTCCATCCGGCTGCCGGTGTCGATCAGCGCCGTGGCGATGATCGTCAGCGAGCCGCCTTCCTCGATGTTGCGCGCCGCGCCGAAGAAGCGCTTCGGACGCTGCAGCGCGTTGGCGTCGACGCCGCCGGTCAGCACCTTGCCGGAGGCCGGCACGACCGTGTTGTACGCGCGTGCCAGCCGCGTGATCGAGTCGAGCAGGATGACGACGTCGCGCTTGTGCTCGACCAGCCGCTTGGCCTTCTCGATGACCATCTCGGCGACCTGCACGTGGCGGGTGGCCGGCTCGTCGAAGGTCGACGCGACGACCTCGCCGCGCACCGAGCGGGTCATCTCGGTGACTTCCTCGGGCCGCTCGTCGATCAGCAGCACGATCAGCACGACGTCAGGGTGGTTGGCCGTGATCGCGTGCGCGATGTGCTGCATCAGCACCGTCTTGCCGGCCTTGGGCGGCGCCACGATCAGTCCGCGCTGGCCTTTGCCGATCGGCGCGATCATGTCGATGATCCGGCCGGTGATGTTCTCCTCGCCCTTGATCTCGCGCTCGAGCCGCATCGGCTCGTCGGGATGCAGCGGCGTCAGGTTCTCGAACAGGATCTTGTGCTTGCTCGCCTCGGGCGGCTCGCCGTTGATCTTGTCGACCTTCACCAGCGCGAAATAGCGCTCGCCTTCCTTCGGCGTGCGGACCTCGCCCTCGATCGAGTCGCCGGTATGCAGGTTGAAGCGGCGGATCTGCGACGGCGAGATGTAGATGTCGTCGGTGCTCGCCAGGTACGAGGTCTCGGGCGAGCGCAGAAAGCCGAAGCCGTCGGGCAGCACCTCGAGCACGCCGTCGCCGAAGATCTGTTCGCCCGTCTTGGCCATGCGCTTGAGGATCGCGAACATCAGCTCCTGCTTGCGCAGGCGGTTGGCGTTCTCGATCTCGAGGCTCGCAGCCAGTTCGATCAGCTGCGAAACGTGCTGCGCTTTCAGTTCGGATAGATGCATGGAATTCGGGCTCCCCGTCGGGGGCGTGGACAGGACCGATGGTCGGGACGAAGGTGTGCGGTGGTCGCGGCGGGAATTCGCCGTCAGCAGGTCAGTGCCGGGATGTCTGCGCTACGGGCCATGGCGACCCTGTTGGTCGGCGGAGGCGGGCGCTGACCGGGAGGTTCGGTCACTGCCGGGGGCCCTTGCCGCGCCGGATCCGGGGCAGTCCGGAGGGCGGTTCGGCACCCTGCGGCCGCCGGGAAACCGGCGGCGCGACTTTACAACGAATCAGAGATGGCTGTCCAGAAGTTGCGTGAGCTGCGACTTCGACAGGGCCCCGACCTTGGTCTCGACGACCTCGCCGTCGCGAAACAGCATCAACGTGGGGATGCCGCGGATTCCGTACTTGCTCGGCACCGACTGGTTCTCGTCGACGTTGACCTTGACGACCCGCAGCTTGTTGCCGTAGTCGCGGGCCACCTCGTCGAGAATGGGCGCGATCATCTTGCAGGGGCCGCACCATTCGGCCCAGTAGTCGACGAGGACCGGCGCGTCGGACTTCAGGACTTCCTGCTCGAAGGAAGCGTCGGTTACGTGTTGAATCGTCATTCGTGCTCCAGCGGGGACTGCATCGGTCGCAAAAACCATATCATAGCGCCCGGCCCCGGCGTCCCTGCGAGCGGCCGACGGAGGCTTTGCCGCGGCTGTTAGAATCCGTTCCGGGCGGGCCTCCCCGCAGCGTGGTCGGGTGAAACTGGTCAGGTCCGGAAGGAAGCAGCCACAGCCTTTCTCCATGTGTGCCGGGGTTCCGGCTCGCCCACCGACCTTTCCCCGTTCGCCGCGCTCCGCGCCTCGCCGAGTCTCCGCGCCTTAGCCGAAGCCGCCTTAGCCGAGTCCGATTCCCGATGAACCATCAGGCGCTCGCCCGCAAGTGGCGTCCCCGCGATTTCGGTTCGCTGGTCGGCCAGGAACACGTCGTGCGCGCACTCGCGCACGCTCTCGACACGGGCCGGCTGCATCACGCCTACCTGTTCACCGGCACCCGCGGCGTCGGCAAGACGACGATCGCACGCATCCTCGCCAAGGCGCTGAACTGCGAGACCGGCGTCGGCTCGAAACCCTGCGGCAACTGTGCCGCCTGTACCGGCATCGACGCCGGACGCTTCGTCGATTGCATCGAGCTCGATGCGGCCTCGAACCGCGGCGTCGACGAGATGACCCAGCTGCTCGAGAACGCGGTCTATGCGCCGACGGTCGGCCGCTACAAGGTCTACGTGATCGACGAAGTGCACATGCTGAGCAACCACGCGTTCAACGCGATGCTCAAGACGCTGGAGGAGCCGCCGCCGCACGTCGTGTTCGTGCTGGCCACCACCGACCCGCAGAAAGTGCCGGTCACCGTGCTGTCGCGCTGCCTGCAGTTCAACCTGAAGAACATGCCGCCGGCGCTCGTCGCCGGACACCTGCAGCGGGTGCTGCAGGCCGAGGAGATCGCCTGCGAGCCGGCCGCGCTCGAGCAGATCGGCCGGGCGGCCGCGGGCAGCATGCGCGATGCGCTGTCGCTGCTCGACCAGGCGATCGCCTTTTCGGGCGGCGAGCCGACCGAGGCCTCGGTGCGCGAGATGCTCGGCGTCGTCGATCGCGCGCATCTCGAGCGCATCGTCGATGCGCTGCTCGCGCGCGACGGCGTCGCGCTGGTCGCGCAGGCCGACGCGATGCTCGAAACCAACGTGCCCTTCGAGCCGGCGCTGGCCGAACTGGCGATGCTGATGCAAAGGATCGCACTGGTGCAGGCCGGTGTGCCCGTGCCCGGCGAAGACGAAGCGCTGCTCGCGCGCCTGGCCGGGCAGCTGCCGCCCGAGGAAGTCCAGGTCCACTACCAGATCGCGATCCATGGCCAGCGCGACCTGCCGCTGGCGCCCGATCCGCACACCGGCTTCACGATGACGCTGCTGCGGATGCTTGCGTTCCGCCCGGACGAAAGCCCCGAGCGACCGGCCGGCGGCGCGCCGCGCGCGCGCGCGCAGGCGTTGCAGGTGCCGGCCGGTTCGCGTGCAGTATCGACGGCCGGTTCGCGGGCGGTTTCGACGGCGGGTCCGCGTGTCGTGTCGCCCGCGCGCTCGGCGGCGCGGCCGCCATGGGAGGCCGATCCGGCGCTGGACATCGCGGCGGCTCCGTCGGCTTCCCCCGTCGTGTCCGCACCCGAATCCCGTCGCGACAAGCCTGTCCAGGTGCAGGCCTCATCGGCCCACGATTTCGACGGCGACTGGCCGGCGCTGGTCG
>CALLYQ010000085.1 GCA_937858875.1 uncultured Lautropia sp.
CCGGCTCGACGCCGCGCCGCCCGCCGACATCATCGCCGCGCTCGATGCGCCGGCGCGGCGCCAGCTGCTGAAGACCGTCATCACGCAGGCTCAGGAACATCAGGTCGATCCGCGGCTCGTGCTCGCGGTGATGGCCGCCGAATCGAACTTCGATCCGAACGCACGCTCGCCGAAGAACGCGCACGGACTGATGCAGCTGATCCCCGAGACCGCCGAGCGCTTCGCCGTGGTCGACATCCTCGACCCGGTACAGAACGTACGAGGCGGCGTGCGCTACCTGCGCTGGCTGCTGTCGCACTTCCGCGGCCACGTCGATCTCGCGCTGGCGGCCTACAACGCCGGCGAAGGCGCAGTCAACCGTTTCCGCGGCGTCCCGCCGTATCGCGAAACGCTCGCCTACGTGGCGCGGATTCGCGCCCGCTACCCCTACGATCGCCATCCCTACGACCCGCGCGTAGCGAGCCCGTCGCCGCTGGTCGCCGGCACCCAGACTGCCGGCTTCGTGCAGAATGCGCCCCTGGCAGCCGAGCGAGTGACGTATTTCCTCGATGCGAAAGGCTCCGCCGGGCCAGACTCGCACCATTGATCGTCGCCGTACCGCCACACGACCGTTTCAACCGAATCACCACATCCGAGCCGTCATCGCAACTCTGTAAGCTACGGAGTCGCTGTCCTGTCCAGGCCACACGAGATATTTCCCCGGGAGCGAAAATGAATCGCCAGTTTTCCCAATCAGGCGCCCGCGGCTTTCGCAGCGCCATCGCCGTCGCGCTGCTGACCGCCGGCCTGGCGGGCTGCGCCAACTTCGGCAGCACGCTGCCCGCGGCGCCGGCCAAGGCCGCGCAACCCGACTACAAGTACGTGGTCGGCCCCGGCGACTCGCTGAACATCATCGTCTGGCGCAACCCCGAACTGAGCGCGACGGTTCCGGTGCGGCCCGACGGCAAGTTCACGTCGCCGCTGATCGAGGACATGGTCGCGATCGGCAAGAACCCGACCGACCTGGCGCGGGAAATCGAAGAGAAGCTGAAGAAGTACATCCAGGACCCGATCGTCACGGTCATCGTCCAGAATTTCGCGGGGCCGACCAGCGAGCAGATCCGCGTCGTCGGCCAGGCCGCCCAGCCGCAAGCGCTGCCGTACCGGCAGAACATGACGGTGCTCGACGTGATGATCGCCGTGGGCGGCATCACCGAATTCGCCTCCGGCAACCGCGCCGTGCTGGTGCGCAGGTCGGAAGACAACAAGGAATACCAGCTTCGCCTGCGCGACCTGCTCAAGGGCGGCGACGTCTCGGCCAACGTCGAGATGCTGCCTGGCGACGTGATCATCATCCCCGAAAGCTGGTTCTGAGCCAGGCGCGAGCAGCAGATGCAAGAAATCATCCTCCAGATCCGGACTGTCCTGCGCGGCATCTGGGCCTATCGCTGGACAGGCTTCGTCGTGGCGCTGCTGGTCGGCCTGGCCGGCGCCGTCTACGTCTGGCAATTGCCGAACCAGTACCAGGCGTCGGCACGCGTCTATGTCGACACGCAGACGATCCTGAAGCCCCTGCTCAGCGGGCTGGCCGTGCAGCCGAACGTCGACCAGGTCGTCGGCATGGTGGCGCGCACCGTCGTCAGCCGGCCGAACCTCGAACGGGTGATGCGGCAGACCGATCTCGACCTGCGCGCGCAGACGCAGGCCGAGCGCGACAAGATTCTCGATGAACTGCAGAGCGGCATCCGGCTGAACCGGATCGCCAATGCCAACAACCTGTACACGATCAGCTACCGCAGCGAACAGCCGCAGGTGGCACAGAACGTCGTTCACAACCTGCTGAACATCTTCGTCGAATCGAGCCTGGGCGCGAAACGCCAGGACACGGCGCAGGCGCAGAAGTTCATCGACGACCAGATCAAGGTCTACGAGCAGCGGCTGCTCGATGCCGAGCATGCGCTGAAGGAGTTCAAGATCCGCAACATGCGGCTGATGCCGGGGCTCGAGCGCAATTACCTGTCGCAGGTTCTCGAGATGGAAGCTCAGCTGCGAGAAGCCCGGCTCGAACTGCGCCAGCTGGAGAACGCCCGCGACGAAATGCGCCGTCAGACCATCGGCGATTCCCCGTTGGTCGCCGGCCCGGCCGAGATCCCGATCGAACAGGCGGCCTCCGCCGGTCCGACCGAATTCGACGCGCGTATCGACGCCCAGCGCACACGTCTCGACGAATTGCGCCTGCGCTTCACCGACAATCATCCCGACGTGATCGCGACCCAGCGCGTGCTCAAGCAGCTCGAAGCCCAGCGCGATGAGGCTCTGAAGAAGGCGGCGTCGGCCGGCGCGGGCGCTGGTGGCGGCACGATGGTCAACCCGGTGTTCCGCGAGCTGCGCATCGCGCTGGCAGACGCCGAGGCGCGGGTCGCAGGCCAGCGTGCACGTGTCGCGGACTTCGAGAACCGTCTCGCCGAAGCACGGGAACTCGCCGAACTGGTGCCGAAGATCGAGGCCGAGTACACGCAGTTGAACCGTGACTACGACGTCAACAAGTCGAACTACGAGAAGCTGCTGGCCCGGCGCGAATCGGCGCAGATGTCCGGCGACCTCGATGCGTCGGGCGGTGTCGGCGAATTCCGCATCGTCGATCCGCCGCGGGTGGCCCCGCATCCGGTGGCGCCGAACCGGCCCGGCCTGCTGACCGCCGTGCTGATGGCTTCGCTCGGCGCCGGGCTGGCCGCCGCCTTCGCGCGCGACCAGTTGCGCCCCACGTTCCGCGACGTGCGTGCGCTCACGACCGCGACCGGCCTGCCTTTGCTGGGCGGCGTCTCCTACGTAGCCAACGCGGCCGAGCGTGCTCGCGTCCGCCTGGGATTGCTGGCCTTCTCGGCCAGCGGACTCGCGTACCTCGGCCTGTTCGCGCTGGCGATCGGCTGGTATGCCACCAAGTCGTTCGGCGGCTGAGGAATCCAGATGAGCAGTCTTATCGAACGCGCCGTGGCCCGGCTGGGCGAATCCGCCACCGAAGACCTCGGCACCGTCGACAACGCCCGGCCCAGCGCAGCACCCACTTCGAAAGCGGCGCCGCAGCGTCCGCCGGCTGCCCCCCCGGTCCCGGCGGCAACGCCTGCCGAAACGCTGTACATCGACCTGGACAGCCTGCGTGCGGCCGGCGTCGTCACGCCGTCCGGCGACCAGACGCCCACTTTCGCGCAGTTCCGCGTCATCAAGCGGCCGCTGATCAACAACGCGTTCGGGCGCGCCGGCACCAAGCCGCTGCCGAACGGCAAGCGCGTCATGGTGACCAGCGCCTTCCCGGGCGAGGGCAAGACCTTCTGCGCGGCGAACCTGGCGATGAGCATTGCCGCCGAACGGGACCACAAGGTCATCCTGATCGACGCCGACGTGGCTCGCCCCGCGATGCCGCGCATGCTCGGCATCCAGCACGGCGAAGGACTGATGGAGTGGCTGGCTTCCGATTCGCCGCCGCCCGTCGGCCAGATCGTGCTGCCCACGAACGTCGAAAGCCTGTCGGTCATCCGCGCCGGCCACCGCCACGATCACGCGACCGAACTGCTGGCCAGCCATGCAATGGGCCGACTGCTCGACGAACTGAGCGTCACGTACCCGGAGTCGATCCTGATCTTCGACTCTCCGCCCCTGCTCGTGACGACCGAATCGCGGGTGGTCGCCTCGTACATGGGCCAGATCGTCATGGTCGTCGAGGCCGGCAAGACGCCGCGCGAATCGGTCATCGAGGCGCTGGCCACGATCGAATCCTGCGAAGTGATCGGGCTCGTGCTGAACAAGGCCGAAAAGCTCGAGACGCAGGGTTACTACCAGGGCTACGGTTATGGCTACGGCTACGGCTATGGCCAGGCCCCGAGGAGCTGAGCGCTTGCGCTGGACGGAAGCGGCGCGCGACACGGCGTTCGGCTGCGCCCTGGCGTTGGCCTGCGCGTCGGTCGTGC
>CALLYQ010000086.1 GCA_937858875.1 uncultured Lautropia sp.
CGCGGCGAGGAATTCGACATGCAGCTCGTGTTTGCCGCCGAAGGCGGGCGGCGTTTGCAGCCCGATGCCGTGGTCAGGATGCCCGGCGACCGAGTGCTGGTCGTCGACGCCAAGGTTTCGCTGCTCGCCTGGGACGCTCACGTGAATGCCGAAGACGACGCGCAGCGCGGCCAGGCGCTGCGGCGCCACCTCGATTCGATGCGCGCCCATCTACGCGGGCTCGCCGATCGGGGCTACGAGCGCCTGCACGGCGCGCAGTCGCCTGACTTCGTCGTCATGTTCGTGCCGATCGAGTCGGCGTTCTCGGCTGCAGTCGCGCACGACCAGTCGCTGTGGCAGGAGGCTTGGCAGCGCAACGTGCTGATCGTCGGGCCGGCCTCGCTGTTGTTCGTCGTGCGCACCGTCGCGCAGCTCTGGCGCCAGTCCCGCCAGGATCGCAATGCGCGCGAGATCGCCGAGCGCGGGGCCGAACTGTACGACCGCTTTACCGCTTTCGTCGGCGACGTCGAGAAGATCGGTGACCGGCTCAGGCAGGCGCGCGAAAGCTGGGACTCCGCCTATGCCCGGCTGGCCACCGGTCGGGGCAATCTCGTCAGGCAGGCCGAGCGGCTTCGCGAACTCGGGGTCAAGCCGTCGAAGTCCTTGCCGTCGGCGACCGTCGAGCGGGCGCTCGCCGCAGACGACGAAGACTCCGAACCGGCAAGCGACGGTTCAGTGCAGCTTCACGCGCCCGGAAACGCGGTGCTGTAGCAGCCGCGCCAGCGCGAGCACGGCGGTCTTGCGCAAACCGAGGATCACTCGGTGGTGCATCAGGTGCAGCGACATGTACATCCATTTCGCGATCAGGCCTTCGACGAAGAAGTTGCGTCCTGCCAACCCGCCCATCAGGTTGCCGACGCCTTCGTTCTCGCCCAGCGAGACCAGTGAACCGAAGTCCCGATAGACGAAGCGGTCGCTGGCCGAGCGCTTGTGCTCTTTTTCGAGCAGCGTTTGCGCGAGCCAGGCGGCCTGCTGATGCGCGGCCTGGGCGCGGGCCGGCACGAATTTGCCGTCGCGCCATCGGCAGGCGGCGCAGTCGCCGATCGCATAGATGTTCGCGGCCGAGGTTGCGAGTCGCTCGTCGACGACGAACTGGTTCAGCCGGTTTGTCTCCAGGCCGAATTCGCGATTGGCCTCGGCAGCCTTGATCCCGGCGGCCCAGACGGTCAGATCGCTGCGGATCTCGCCGCCACTCGTCGACAGCCCGCGCGCGTCGATCTCCAGTACTTTCGTGCCGGTCAGCACGCGCACGCCTTTCTCTTCGAGGGCCCGCTGCGCTTGCGCGGCGATTCGCTCGGGGAGTCCGCCGAGGATGCGCTCGGCAGCCTCGACCAGCGTGATCTCGAGTTCGAATCGCTGGTCCGTGCGCAGGCTGTCGGTCAGTTCGTTGTGCGCCTCGATCAGTTCGGCCGACAGTTCGACGCCGGTCGCACCGGCGCCGACGATCGCGATTCGCAGCGATTGCCCGGGCTCGAACGCGCATCGAAGGAAGGCATTGAGCAGTCGCAGGTGAAAACGCTGCGCGTCGCTGGCCTGCTCGAGCACGTACGCGTGTTCGAACCCCGGGGTTCCGAACGAGTTGGAGCCGCTGCCCAGCGCGAGCACCAGGCGGTCGAAACCGATCGTCCGGCGTGACACCAGTACGGTGCCGATTTCGTCGCGGATTTCGCCGAGGCTCAGTTCCTGCGCTGCCGGGTCGAGTCCGACGAGATCGCCGAGGATGAAGCTGAAATGGTTGCGGCGAGCCAGGAAGGTATACGACAGCCCTTCCTGCTGCGGGTCGAGCGTCCCCGCAGCGACCTCGTGCAAGGTCGGTTTCCAGATGTGGAAGCTCGAACGGTCGGCCAGCAGGATCCGCTCGCGTCCGTCGCGGGCTCCGAGCCGGCGGCCCAACTGGGCAGCAAGTTCGAGGCCGCCGGCGCCGCCACCGACGATCACGGTGTCGTAGTGCATCGCTTCGGTCACCATCGCGACGCATTGCGTCACCTTCGCAAGCTTAGCCGTTTGGACGAGTCCGGTCCAAGCCTGTAATCTTTACCGTGACGAACGGATCGAACGATGCCTCCGAGCAAGCCTCATCAACGCAGCCGCGGCGCTTCCCGCTGGTGGCTGATCCTCCTGCTTGTCGCCGCGATTGCCGGTGGCTTCTATTGGTGGCAGCGCGACAGCATCGATCCGATCTTTCAGGTCGGCCGGTCGATGCCCGAGACGGGCCCTGAAGACATGCCTGAAACCGGCATCGGTGCGCACGATGCCGCCGGCGGTGGGGCGGCGAGCGGCTCGCAGGCTGGATCAGCCGGACAGGACGAGGCGGCGCAGCAGACCGAACGCGAGGCGCTCGATCTCGCAAACCGGTCGGACCAGGCGGAGTCCGCCGACGCCGCAGGCCCGGCCGGGGCCATCGACGCGCCGAA
>CALLYQ010000087.1 GCA_937858875.1 uncultured Lautropia sp.
GCAATGGCGCAGGCGGTCAAGGTCACGCTCAGCGGCGCCGAGGAAGTGCCGCCGGTCAAGACCGAAGCCCGCGGCCAGGGCGCGATCACCGTCGGCGACGACAAATCGGTCAGCGGCGAAGTCGCGACGACCGGCGTCGAAGGCACGATGGCGCACATCCACGAAGGCGCGAAGGGCACGAACGGCGGCATCGCAATTCCGCTCGACGATGCCGGCGGCGGCAAGTGGAAGCTGCCTGCAGGCGCGACGCTGACCGACGCGCAGTACGAGGCATTCAAGGCCGGCAAGCTGTACGTCAACGTGCACAGCGCCGCACACAAGGGCGGCGAAGTACGAGGGCAGCTCGAGCCCTGAGCCCGGCCCCCGGGTCTCCCGGCTCTATTTGCCGGTCGCCAGCATCGGCGGCAGGGGCAGGTTCCAGCGTCCTGCCTGCTCCCAGGCGTGGCCCATCTGCAGCACGGACAGGTCGCCGCGTGGCGGGCCGATGATCTGGATGCCCATCGGCAGGCCCTCGGCCTCGCCGCTGCCGAATCCCGCCGGCACGGCGAGCGCCGGGCAGCCGGTCAGCGTCGGCACGATGACGACCTCCATCCAGCGGTGGTAGGTGTCCATCGTGCGGCCGCCGACCTGCTTCGGCCAGCGCTCGTCGACGTCGAACGGGAACACTTGCGCGGCCGGCAGCACGAGGAAGTCGAAGCGCTCGAACAGCGCCAGCACGGCGCGGTACAGCGCGCTGCGCTCGACCGACGCGCGATAGACATCGGCCGCCGAGGTCGTGCGCCCCTGCTCGATTTCCCAGATCGCTTCGGGCTTGAGCAGCACGCGCTGGCGCGGGTTGTCGTAGTAGGCGCCCAGCGAGCCGCTGACCAGGAATCGGCGCCAGGTCAGCCAGGTCTGCCAGATGCGCTCGGGCGCGAAATCGAGCTGCGCCTCGTCGACGACGCAACCGAGCTCATCGAAGGTCTTCAGCGCGTCGCGGCACAGTTCGAGCACACCCGGGTCGAAAGGCAGGTGTCCGCCGAGGTCGCCGAGCCAGCCGATCCGGATGCCCCGGCAGTCGCGCGAGAGCGGCCGCTCGAACATCGACGGATCGGCATCGAGCGAAAGCGGTGCGCGCGAATCGTGGCCTGAGGGGCGAGCAGGCGCGCGACGTCGGCCACCGTGCGGCCCATCGGCCCGTCGGTCGAGAGTTGCTGGCAGAAGAGATCGGGCGCCAGTGGATTGGGCACGAGGCCGCGTGACGGGCGAAATCCGTAGACATTGCAGAAAGCCGCCGGGTTGCGCAGCGAGCCCATCATGTCGCTGCCGTCGGCCACAGGGAGCATGCGAGCCGCCAGCGCGGCAGCCGCGCCCCCGCTCGAACCGCCCGCCGTGCGCGACAAATCCCAAGGATTGCGCGTAGCGCCGAAGACCTCGTTGAAGGTCTGCGAGCCGAGCCCGAACTCAGGCACGTTGGTCTTGCCGATCAGGATCGCCCCGGCAGCCCGTACGCGCTCGACGATCGCAGCGTCTTCCGCCGGCACGAGCTGCGCGAGGATAGGCGAGCCGGACGTCGTACGGATGCCACGTGTGGCGGCCAGATCCTTCGGCGCCTGCGGCATTCCGTGCATCCAGCCCATCCATTCGCCCCGGGCCAGCAGCGCGTCGCAATGGTCGGCCTGCTCGAACAGCCGCTCCTCCGGCTCGAGCGAGACGATCGCATTGAGGCGCGGATTGAGTTCCTCGATCTGCTCGAGGCAGGCGTGCATCAACTCGCGACAGGACAGGTCGCGCGCGCGTATCCGTCGCGACAGGGACAGGGCATCGAGAGCGAGGATGTCGTTCATCGGCAAGCACGCGCGGTCGCGACGGGTGTCGGGTAGGCCCGATCATCGCATCCGCGCAGCGATGGAGCGAAACATTCAAGCGTAATGGCCGATGTCGAACGGAGGCTCCGCGCCCGCATCGATCCGGATCAGATCCGGATCTACCGAGGAATCCACGATCACCCCGGATTCCTCGATCGGCCCCTCATTCGACTGGACGAGGAACGGCTCGACGTCCGTCACCGGATCCGGGCCGGCCGCGACGGTCGGCATCATGCTCGCCGGATAGCCGGTCTCGACACCGACATCCTGCGGCTTGGCAGCTGCCGCAGCGAGCATCACGACGAACGAAAACAGGATCGTCGGTAGTGCGTTCGACCGATGAAGCGTTGCGCGCATTTCGTTCACCCCTGAGCTTCTGCAGGGCGACGTTCGCGCCGCCCCTCCATGAGCGAAGTCTGGGCTTCGGAGCTCGCACGGTCGTCGCAGCGCAATGGCGCTTCGGACGCAGATCGATCACCGTCCGGTCACGACGCCACCTGAAGCATCCGAGAAGCGGCGCTCAGTGATCCGACCGCGCCGCGCGCACCGTGAACCCGACCTCGACCCCGCCGCGCACGTCGTGGGCGAAGGCACGGCCGCCGTGGAATTCGGCCACCAGCCGCACCATGTACAGCCCCATTCCCAGATGCGTGCTGCGCCCCGCACGGCCGCGCCGCACCGAGACCATCGAGTCGAACAGCAGGTCGCCCATGTTCGGCGGCAATGCGGGGCCGCGGTTCGCGACGCTGATTCGCCAGGCGGGCCGCCGCTCGCCGGCACGGCGCAGTGAGATCCGGATCGCACTGTCCGGCTCCGCGAAGTCGATCGCGTTCGATACCAGCTTGTCCAGCGCCTGCGCGATCGCGTCCGGCACGACGGCGCAGCGCGCATCGGAGGGATCGCGGTCGATTTCGAATCGGCTGCCGAACGCGCTCCGATAGCCTTCGGCGCAGCCTTCGACGAGCGCGGTCAGGCTGACGACCTCCAGCTCGCTTTCGGTGAGCATCGATTCCAGGCTCGAGGCCTCGCCCATGCTGGACAGGATCCGCTCGAGCCGCTGTGCGCCGTCGCGCACCCGCTCCAGATAGTCGGCGCGCAGCTTTTCGTCGCTCTCCGCCGCCAGGTTGTCGAGCGACGAGCGCACGACCATGATCGGCGTGCGCAACTCGTGGACCAGCCGGCTGCGCAGGTTGCCAAGGTACTGTTGATGCTGACCCAGGCGCTCGAGCACCTTGGCGTGGCTGTGCGTCAGCGCCCCGATCTCGTCGCCGATCGCGCTGGCCTGGATGCGTCCGACCACGCGGCCGTGCGGATCGATCGCCCGCTCGGCGGCCCGGCGCAGCCGCACGATCCGCCAGACCGTGACCGAGCCGACCAGCAGCAGCGCCACGGTGCTCGACAGCAGCGCAAGCGCTGCCAGCAGCGTCAGCCGCTCGATCGCGCGCTGGCCGAAGGCCAGGCGGGAGGCCGTGTTTTCCTCGATGACCAGCGCACCGACGACGCGATCGCCGACCCATACCGGATGAGCGCTCGACAGCAGCCAGGCCGGCATTCCGATCTCGGCGCTCAGCCGCCGGATCGAATGCGCCGGCAGTCCGCTGAGTGCGCGCGTGAGCACCGAGATGCAGGTGGCCTTGGCCCCGTTTTCGGAAACCACCTGTTTGGGGGGAGGGGCGGGCGCGGAGGGATCGGGCGCGTGGACGACCGTCACGCCGGAGCCCGACGGCGGTGCCGCACCGCCTGCTGCCGCCGGCGCGGGGTCGCCG
The DNA here is from genome assembly GCA_937858875.1 of uncultured Lautropia sp. Classification (GTDB taxonomy): domain Bacteria; phylum Pseudomonadota; class Gammaproteobacteria; order Burkholderiales; family Burkholderiaceae_E; genus Zeimonas. The sequence continues at coordinate 3,614 of CALLYQ010000087.1, forward strand.
ACCACCAGCACGTCGGGCGCGGCC
>CALLYQ010000088.1 GCA_937858875.1 uncultured Lautropia sp.
CAATGGCCGGGTGATCGACCTGCGGCTGGAAGCCGGCGCCCAGGCGCTCGAGGGGCAGATTCTGCTGGTGCTGGAGCCCATCGACGGCGATGGCGCGTCGGCGGATGCCGCGCAGGCCGTCGACCCCGATGCGATCCGTCCCGACCTCCAGCGTGTGCTGGACCGGCATGCCTATCTGTATGACGATGCGCGTCCCGACGCGGTGGCCAGGCGACGTTCGCGCGGACCTGGTGGATCCGGATACCTTCGTCGAGTACGGCGCGCTGGCCGTGGCGGCGCAAGCAAGCCGCCGGTCCCGGGAAGACCTGGTCGCCAACACACCCGCCGACGGACTGATCACCGGCATCGGCAACATCAATGCTGCGCTGGTCGGCGCCGAGCGTGCACGCAGCGCGGTGATGGCCTACGACGCCACGGTGATGGCGGGCACCCAGGGCAAGCGAAACCACATCAAGACGGATCGGATCGTCGAAGTCGCGCTGCGCGACGAGTTGCCTCTCGTGCTGTTCGCCGAAGGCGGCGGTGGACGGCCCGGTGACGTCGATTTCCCGTCGATTTCGGGTCTGTTCCAACCCTCGTTCGCCGCGTTTGCCGAACTCAGTGGGGAAGTCCCGGTGGTCGGCATCGTTTCGGGCCGCTGCTTTGCCGGCAACGCGGCGTTCCTCGGATGTTGCGACGTCATCATCGCGGACCGGTCCGCGAACATCGGCATGGCGGGGCCGGCGATGATCGAGGGCGGGGGGCTCGGGGTCTTCCGTCCCGAGGACGTCGGCCCGGCCTCCGTGCAGTACGCCAACGGCGTGGTCGACGTGCTGGTCGAGAACGAAGCGCAGGCGGTGCGCGTGGCGAAACACTACTTGTCCATGTTCCAGGGCCGCGTGGAGCAATGGAGCGCACCCGATCCGCTGCAACTGCGTCACGTGGTTCCGGAAAACCGCTTGCGTGTCTACGACACCCGAAAGGCCATCGAGGGCATCGCCGACGTCGGCAGCGTGCTGATGCTGCGCAGCGGCTTCGGCGTCGGGATTCACACTGCGCTTGCCCGGGTGGAGGGACAGCCCGTGGGGATCATGGCCAGCAACCCGAACCACCTCGGCGGCGCCATCGATGCGGATGCCGCGGACAAGGCGGCCCGGTTCATGCAGCTGTGCGATGCGCACGGGCTGCCGATCGTTTCGATGATCGATACCCCCGGCTTCATGGTCGGTCCCGACGTCGAGGCGCAAGCGCAGGTGCGGCATGTCTCGCGCATGTTTCTCGGCGCGGCCAAGCTGCGCGTCGCCTTGCTGGCGATCACGCTGCGAAAGGGCTATGGCCTCGGTGCCATGGCCATGGCGGGCGGCGGTTTCCGATCCGCGAATCTGACTGTTTCGTGGCCGACCGGCGAGTTCGGGCCGATGGGGTTGGAGGGGGCCATCAGGCTCGGCTTCAAGAAGGAGCTCGAAGCGGTGGCCGAGGGTCCCGAGCGCAAAGCGCTGTTCGAGAAGCTGGTGGCGCAGTCGTACGAGCGCGGCAACGCGATCAGCACGGCCGCCTTCGCCGAGATCGACGCCGTCATCGATCCCGCCGAGACGCGCAAGTGGATCGTCCAGGGAATCGCCTCGGCGGACCTTCGAGGCCAACGGGCGCGCCGCCCGTTCGTCGATGCCTGGTGAGCTGCCGACCCCTGACTGCTACAGATGGGAAAAGAAGTCGTCATGAACAACGGTCCGGATCCCGCGCAGCTGGCACTGGGAGGGCTGCGCGTGCTGGAGGTCGGCAGCGGTCCGGCCCTCGCGTATGCGGGCAAGTTGTTCTCGGATTTCGGCGCCGAAGTCGTCAAGGTCGAAACCCCTTCTGGCGACGACTGGCGCCGGATGCCTCCGATGGTCGGCGGGCCCGGTGCGGCTCGACCGGAGAGCGCCGTCTTTGCCTGGCTCAACACCAACAAGCGCAGCGTCACCGCCGATCCGCAGCGGCCCGACGACGATGCATGGCTGGCACAGCTCGCGCGAAGCTGCGACGTCGTTCTCGATGCCCGGGCGCTGAGCGACGACGTGCACGTTATCGAGAGGCCCCTCTGGTCCGGGGCGGCCGGCGGCAATCAGGATCACGAACCGATCGCAGTCGATTTCACCTGGTTCGGTGAGAACGGACCCTATAGCCACTATGCTGGTGCGGAAGCCGTGTGCCGGGGGCTCGCCGGTGCCGTACATGGCAGCGGGCCGGTAGAGGGTCCGCCGCATATGCCGCATGACCTGCAGACCGGAATCGCGGTCGGGCTCCTGGCCTTCTCGACAGCCATCGCGGCCTTGATCGGGCGCAGCCAGGGCAGCCGCCGCTACGTGCTGAGCATCCACGAGGCCATCTTCAGCGTGGTCGAAATGGAGGCGGGCATGGTGCAGGACGAGCGCCATCCGCGGCGGCGGCTCGGCGTGAACCGTTTCTGCGGCACGCACCCGGCGGGCATCTACGAGACCGCCGAGGGGTGGATCGGAATCTTCACGCACACCTTGCCGCAGTGGGCGGCGCTTTGCGACGCCGTTGAGCGGCCCGAGCTTGCGCGCGATCCCCGCTTCGCCAATGGCCAGGAACGGATGAATCGCGCCGACGAGATCGACGCGATACTGATCCCCGCCTTTCGCACGCGTACCGCCGCGGAGTGGTTCGCGACCCTCGGTGCCGGCAAGCACCCGGCCGTCATCGTTCCGACGATGGCGCAGTTGCTCGACCAGGAAGTCCATCGGCAACGGAACGCATTCGTTCCTGTGCACCTGGGCGACGCCTGCTTCGAAGGCCCGGTCGTGCCGCTGCGTCTCGATTCGGCAGGTCCCTTGCCCGGCGGAGCGGCGCCGGCGAAGGGGGCCGACGATGCGTTCTACCGAACATCGGGACTGAAGCACCGTCCCCGCCGGACGCGGCAGCCGGCCGCTGCCGACCGGCTGCCGCTCGAAGGCGTGCGGGTCGTCGATCTCACGATGGGCTGGGCGGGGCCGCTGGCTTCGCGAACCCTGGCCGATCTCGGCGCCGAGATCATCAAGGTCGAGAGCACCGGCTATCCCGACTGGTGGCGCGGCGCCAACTTCACCGAAGAGTTCTATCGGGAACGGCTGTACGAGAAGAACTCCAATTTCAACCTGATGAACCGCAACAAGCAGGGGATCACCCTCGACTTGACGCGACCCGAAGGAAAGCAGCTGCTGCTGCAGCTGGTCGAGCGCGCGGACGCGGTGATCGAGAACTATTCGGCGGAGGTCCTGCCCAAGCTGGGACTGGACTACCAGGCATTGCGGGCCGTCAACGAAAGGCTGGTCATGCTTTCGATGCCGGCATTCGGGCTGGGCAATGCATGGAGCAATACCCGCGCTTACGGTGGCACGCTCGAGCAGGCCAGCGGGCTGCCGCTGTACACCGGTCACCCGGACGGCCCGCCCGCTATGACGTCGTATGCCTACGGCGACCCGATCGGCGGCCTGAACGCAGGCGCTGCGATGCTGCTGGCGCTGTTCGTGCAGCAGGCCACCGGCCAGGGACGGCACGTCAATCTGTCGCAGGTCGAGTCGATGCTGCCGCTGGCGGCGCCGTTCATTCTCGAGCAATCGGTCTCCGGAGCGGTGTCTCCTCGCGAAGGCAACCGCCACCCGCTACATGCGCCGCACGGATGTTATCGCTGCGCCGGCGAAGACGAATGGTTCGTCCTGAGCGTCACGGACGATGCGCAATGGCAGGCGCTGTGCCGAGTACTCGGGCGAGAGGACCTCGCCGCGGAGGCGCGGTTTGCGAACGCATCGGGGCGCCGCACGGAACACGACAGGATCGACGCGGCGATCACGGCATGGTCGGTGGATCGGACCGCCGAGGAGGCCATGCGCGCCCTGCAGCATGACGGGATTCCCGCAGGCGTGGTTCGGCCGATGGCGCAGGTGCTGCAGGACTCCCACCTGCGCGCGCGCGGATTCTGGGCCGAAGTCGAGCGCGCCTACGTCGGGCGATATCTGGCCAGCACCGCCTTGTTTCGCACCGGAAGCGATCCCATGCCGATCCGGAATGTCGCTCCGACGCTGGGACAGCACACCGGGCAAGTGCTGACCCGTGTGCTGGGACTGGCTCCGGAGCAGATCGTTGCCCTGGAACGGCAGGGCATCACCGGCCGCAGCGCGCAGCCGAAGTCGTCGGCGAAGCACGGGCAACCGCGCTGAGAGACGTTTTCATTGACCCCAACGTTGAGAAGAGAATCGAGATGAGACAGACCAGACAGGCATCGCGCCGACATTTCATTGCGGACACCTGGAAAACGGGCCTCGCCGCGCTGGCCGCAGTCGCTTGCACGATCCCCGGGCCGGCGGCAGCGCAGGCTGGCGACTGGCCGAACCGGGTCGTCAAGGTGATCGTTCCGTTCCCGGCCGGATCGTTCACCGATACCGTGGCGCGCGTGCTCTCGGAGCGCCTCACCAAGGCCCTGGGACAGCCGGTGATCGTCGAGAACAAGGCGGGAGCAAACGGGCTGATCGGCGTGTCGGAGGCCGCGCGGGCGGCGCCAGACGGGTACACGCTGCTGGTGACGAACTCCAGCAGCATCACCATCAATCCGCAGATCTACAAGAAGGCCAATTACAAACCGGCAGACCTGGCGCCGATCACGCTGGCGCTCCAGGCGCCATTCATTCTGGTGGCAAATCCGGAATGGGCACAAAAGCATTCGATCGAGTCGGTCAAGGACCTCGTTCAGTATGCGGCCAAGAACCCGGGCAAACTGAACTATGGCTCGGCGGGCCAGGGCAACATCGCGCATCTCGGCTTCGCGATATTCGGCAATCGGACGGACACCAAGGCCACGCACGTCCCGTACAAATCCGCCGCGCAGGCGCAACTGGGCCTGCTCAGCGGCGAGCTCGACGTCGGATTCGACACGTGGACCGCACTTCCTCATATCGCTTCCGGAAAGCTGAAGGCGCTGGCCACCACTTCGCCGAAGCGGATGGTGCAATTGCCGGACGTCCCGACGCTGGAAGAAACCGGTGTTTCGCCTTTCGACGTGACCTTCTGGATCGGCATGCTCGCTCCCGCCGGCACGCCGCAAGAGATCGTCCAGAAGCTGCACGCGATCTCTCACGGATTGCTCGACGACAGCAAGGCGAAGGCCACCCTCGAAATGCAGGGCGACGTGGTCATGCAAGATCCGGCGAGCTTCGCGCAGCGAATCGAGAAGGAAGTCGCCGACTGGGGAGAAGTCATCGAGCGCGAAGGCATCACGCTCGACTGAGTCACATGTCCCGCCCCATCTCGAGCAGCCGGATCCGCGCGTTCTCGAGGTGCCCACGCATTGCGCGTCGAGCGGCTTCCGCGTCGTGATCGCCGATGAACCGGAAGATCGCACGATGCTCGTCGAGCGCCGCCTGCAGGTCATGGGCGGGTTTCACGCGGGCCAGGTGGCGCCACAGGCTCACGGCGTGGCTCAGGTCGTACTCGAGCGATTCGAGGGTCTGGGCCATGCGCGGATTGCCGGTCGCGTTCGCGATGGCCTGGTGAAAACCGAAGTCGAGGTGGTGTGCGACGTCGCCGCGTTGCGTCGCCTGCTCGAAGCCTTCGAGCATGTCGCGCATGACCTGCAGGTGCTCCGGCTTGCGGCGCAGCGCGGCCAGATGCGCGCATTCCGGCTCGATCGCCAGGCGAAGTTCCAGCCCGTGCAGAAAGTGGCTCATCGCGGCCGCGCTGCGCGCGAGCGGCACCACCGGCATCGGCTGCGGATCGGCCCGAACGTAGGTGCCCGAGCCTCGGATCGATTCGATCAGTTCTTCGCGACGCAGCCTGTCCAGCGCCTGGCGCACGACGGGTCTCGATACGCCGAACATTGCGGCCAGCTCCAGTTCCGGGGGCAGTTTAGATCCGGGGTCGAGTTTCCCGGACATGATCGAGTGGTACAGGCTGTCGTAGATCTGCTCGGAGAATCGCTCGTGGCGGATCGGCGTGGATACGATGCCGAGCAGTCGTTCCGCGGCGGCATCGCCTTCGCTCGTCCGACCGCCGACCGGAGGCTTGGCGCCATCGCGCGCCCGGCGTGAGGAAGCTGGCTGCATTTTGCTCATCGTTGGGTGCGTTCGAGCGAGGATGGGCGGCCCTGTCCCGGAGGTATTGCAGGTTAGCAGGTAAAGTCGTTTGACAACTTCCCCGCCCGCCGCCTAAAGTCTACGCCTTCATTGTGCGCAAAGGCCCGGCGCGAGTCCCCTGTTCCCCGATGAAGACCCTGAACGTGATCGGCTGCGGACGCGTCGGCCAGACGCTTGCCGCCCTGCTGCACCGGGAACGCGTATGCGAGATCCAGGATCTGTACGCGCGCACGCCCGGCAGTGCGCAGCGGGCAAGCCAGTTCATCGGCGCCGGTCATGCAGTCGCCCGGCTGTCGCAGGTCCGACGAGCCGACGTCTGGCTGATCGGCGTTCCCGATACGCAGATTTCGCTGGCGGCCGAGGCGCTCGAACTCGTGCTGGACCCCGCCTCGACACCCGCGACGCCCGCCGTCGCGTTCCATTGCAGCGGCTTCTTTCCCGCCGATGCGCTGGGAGCCTTGCGCAGCCATGGATTGCGTCTTGCGAGTGCGCATCCGTCGCTGAATTTCGCCTCACCGCAGACTGGCGTCAACCAGTTCCCGGGTACGCCTTGCGGGCTCGAGGGCGATCCGGACGCAGTCGCGGTCGTGCGCGAATTGCTGACGGGCATCGGCGGTCAGTGCTTCGAGGTCGCGACGGAGTCGAAGTCGCTGTACCACGCTGCCGCCGTTTTCTGCAGCAACTTCACGGTGGTACTGCAGGGAATCGCCCGTGAGGCGTGGCGCGACTCCGGCGTTCCCGAGGAACTGCTGCCGCGCCTGAACCAGGCCTTGTTGCGCCACACCGTCGACAACGCGCTGGCGCTCGGGCCGGCTGTGTCGCTGACCGGGCCCGCCGCGCGTGGGGATCTCGAGGTCGTGCGCAAGCAGGGCGAAGCGGTTGCTGCCTGGCACCCGATCGCAGGCGACGTCTACCGGGCGATGAGCCTGCTGGCCGCCAACCTGGCGCGCAACGGCCGCACTGCGCCGAAGCGAAGCGGCGAATGAGCGGCGACGGGCAGCGGGCCGCGATGGCGGCCCTCTCGATCGGCGATCTGCGCCGGCTGGCCAGGCGTCGCCTGCCGCGCTCGGTGTTCGAGTTCATCGACGGCGGTGCCGAGGACGAACTAACGCTCGCCGACAACCGCGCAGCCTTCGAGCGCCGGCGGATCGTCCCCCGAGTGCTGGTCGACGTGTCGGCGCATCGCCTGGCACGCCGCGCAGTGGTCATCGACCTGCACGGGCGCGACCGCGACACCTAGCAGTCCATGCGGCCACGGCCGGACGGCCGTATCG
>CALLYQ010000089.1 GCA_937858875.1 uncultured Lautropia sp.
TTCGCAGGATCCCGACCGGCTGCTGCGCGGCCTTGCCGCGCTGGCCGACCGGACGCTGCAGGCGCTGTGGCGCACGATCGCACCGCCGCGCCAATACGCGCTGGTGGCCGTCGGCGGCTACGGCCGCGGCTTGCTGTACCCGCATTCCGACGTCGATCTGCTGATCCTCGTGCCGGTCACGCCCGAGGGCGAAGCAGCCGCCGGCATCGAGCGATTCGTCGGCGCCTGCTGGGACATCGGCCTCGAGATCGGACACAGCGTGCGCACGACCGAGGAGTGCCTGCGCGAATCGGCGAGCGACGTGACCGTGCTCACCAGCCTGCTCGAACGGCGCTATCTGGCCGGCAGTCGCACGCGGGTCGACGAACTCGCGCACCGGTATACGGCAGCGCTGCGCGCCGATGCGTTCTACTCGGCCAAGCTGCTCGAGATGCGCCAGCGGCACGCCAAGCACGACGACACGCCGTACGCGCTCGAGCCGAACACGAAGGAAAGCCCCGGCGGCCTGCGCGACCTGCAGGTCATCGGCTGGATCGCACGCGCGGCCGGCTTCGGCCACAACTGGAGCGAGCTGCATGCGCGCGGGCTGATCACTGCCAGCGAATCGGCACAGCTTCGCGGCAACGAGCGGCGCATCGCGAGAATCCGCGCCTGGCTGCACATCCTGGCCGGACGGCGCGAGGATCGGCTCGTGTTCGATCTGCAGGCGCGTGCCGCCGAGGCGATGGGGATGGATCGCGGCAGCGCCCGGCGATCGTCCGAAGAGCTGATGCAGCGCTACTACCGGTCGGCCAAGACCGTCACGCAGCTCAACACGATCCTGCTGCAGAACCTGAAGGCCGCGCTCTTTTCTTCGCCTGGCGGCGCGCCGACGCCGATCGACGACGAATTCGTCGATCGCCAGGGGCTGCTCGAGCTGGCCGACCCGGCGCTGTTCGAGCGCGACCCGTCTGCGATCCTGCGTGCATTCCGCACGATGCAGCAACATCCGGAGCTGAACGGCATGGCCACGCGCACGCTGCGCGCACTGTGGCACGCACGCACGCGGATCGACGCAAGCTTCCGGCGCGACGCGACCAACCGGGCGCTGTTCCTCGAGCTGCTGCAGGCGCCGCGCGGCGTGACGCACGAGCTTCGGCGCATGAACCAGTGGTCGGTGCTCGGACGCTACCTGCCGGCCTTCGGTCGCATCGTCGGGCGCATGCAGCACGACCTGTTCCACGTCTACACGGTCGACCAGCACATCCTGATGGTCGTGCGCAACCTGCGCCGCTTCGCGATGGCCGAGCACGCGCACGAGTATCCGCTGTGCAGCGAACTGCTGGCCACGCTCGAGCGGCCGTGGCGGCTGACGATCGCCGCGCTGTTCCACGACATCGCCAAGGGTCGCGGCGGCGACCACTCGAAGCTCGGACGGCTCGATGCCTATCGCTTCTGCCGTCAGCACGGCGTCGACGCGGCCGACACCGCCTTCGTCGTGTTCCTGGTCGAGCATCATCTGACGATGTCGATCGTCGCGCAGAAGCAGGATCTCGGAGACCCGGCCGTGATCGAGCGCTTCGCCAGGCTGGTCGGCAGCGAGGAGCGGCTGATCGCCCTGTACCTGCTTACAGTCGCCGACATCCGCGGCACCAGCCCGAAGGTCTGGAACGGCTGGAAGGCGAAACTGCTGCAGGATCTCTACGAGGCTGCCAAGCGCACGCTCGACGGCGAGACACCGACACGCGAACGCCGGCTCGACGCACGCCGGGCCGAAGCGGTGCGCCTGCTGAACCTGCTCACGGTGCCGCCGGAGGAGTATGCGGCGTTCTGGAAGCAGCTCGGCCCGGCCTACTTCCTGCGCAACGATCCGCAGGACATCGCCTGGCACACGCGCGTGTTCGCCGGCAAGGGCAATGGCGAACCGATCGTGCGCACGCGGATGTCGCCGCTGGGCGACGGCTTCCAGGTGGCCGTCTGGCTGCGCGACCAGCCCGACCTGTTCGCGCGGATCTGCGGCTACTTCGACAGCCGCAACCTGTCAGTGCTCGACGCGAAGATCCATACGACCGACGACGGGCGTGCACTCGACAGCTTCGTCGTCGTTGACCCGATGGGCCAGGTCGAGCACTACCGCAACATCCTGCCGATGGTCGAAACCGAGCTCACGCAGCGGCTGGCCGCGCGCACCGAACTCGCGCCGCCGGTACGCGGCCGCATCTCGCGCCGCTCGCGCCACTTTCCGATCGAACCGTCGGTCGACCTGCGTCCCGACGAACGCGGCCAGCGCTTCCTGCTGTCGATCGTGGCCAACGACCGCACCGGCCTGCTCTACGCGATCGCGCTGGTGCTTGCGCGCCACGGCATCGACCTGGAGACCGCGCGCATCACGACGCTGGGCGAGCGCGTCGAGGACGTGTTCCTGATCGAGGGCAAGGCGCTGCTGAATCCGCGGATGCAGTTGCGGTTCGAGACGGATCTGCTGGCGGCGCTGCGGGCCTGATCGACAAAGGCCGGGGGCCTGAGTCGGCGGCGCGAGCCGGTGCTTGCCCCTGCTGCGCAGGGGTCCCCTGCGATGCTCCGCTCAGACCGGCGGCGGCGGATCCCCGGGCATCGATTCGGCATCGCGCACCGCCTCCGACAGGATCACGCGCACGCGTCCCATTGCAGCCGACAGCACCTCGCCCATCGCGTCGAGAGAAATGCGCTGCACGCTGTCGCCGATGCCGGCCGCGTGGTTGGCCACGACGCACAGCACGGCGTAAGGCAGGTCCAGCTCGCGGGCGAGTGCCGCCTCGGGCATTCCGGTCATGCCGACCAGGTCGCAGCCATCGCGCTGCAGGCGACGGATCTCGGCAGCGGTCTCGAGCCGTGGCCCCTGCGTGCAGCCGTAGACGCCCCCGTCGATCAGCGTCTCGCCGGCGTGCTGCGCGGCGCGCAGCAGCCGTTGCCGCAAATCCGCATCGTAGGGTTCGGTGAAGTCGATGTGCGTAACCGGCTGGTCGGGCCCTTCGAAGTAGGTGCCCTGGCGGCCGTGCGTGTAGTCGATGATCTGGTCGGCGACGACGATCGCGCCGGGCACGTACCTCTCGCCGATGCCGCCGACCGTGGCGACCGAGACGACGCCGGCGACGCCGGCTTCGCGCAGCGCCCACAGGTTCGCCCGGTAGTTGATGTCGTGCGGCGCGATCGTGTGGCCGTAGCCGTGGCGCGCGAGAAAGACGACCGGCCTGCCGTCGAGGCGGCGATGATCGAAGACGAGCCGGCGCCCGCGCCTCGCCCAGCGCCGGCATTGCCGCTCGCAATGGGACAGCCATGCATCGGCATCCGCCATCAGGCCGTGGTGCACGTGCAGCGCCACGACGCCGATATCGAGCGCCCCGGCGATGAGCCCGCCCAACACGATCGGCAAAATCCA
>CALLYQ010000090.1 GCA_937858875.1 uncultured Lautropia sp.
GGAAGCGTGAGCGTGGCGACCACGCCGGCGCGCTGTTCGTCATAACGCCGGTCGCCGAGGAGGGCGCCTTCGACACCGAGCGCGAAGCCCGGCGTGAGTTCGTGGTGCAGGGCGGCGCGCAGGCTGTAACTGCCGAACACGCTGGAAATATTGCCGTAAGCCGTTACGAACCAGCTTGCCGCCGTGCGCGTGTAAAGTTCGATCGCGGCCTTGATGCCGGCATGCGTGCCGGTTTCCCGATTGCCCGGATCGGCATCCTGAAGGCTGTAATGCTTCACATCGAGACCGAGGTAACCGGTCACGACCGTCGCGTCGAACGACTTGCGATAGCCGGCCATCAGTTCGCCGCTCGAGATCGTGCCGCTGTTTCTGCCGTCGGCGGTGGCCGATGTCCGGTAGGTGTATCGGCCGAAGCCGCCCATGGCCCGCAGGCGGAAGCCGTCCTCGACGAGTGTTCCGAATGGAATCGCTGTCGCGCCGGCCCAGGCAAACGTGGAATTTCGGGAAGCATCGACACCGCCGAAGACAAAGGCGCGGCTCGCTACCGGTGCAACGAGTTCCCCGGCCTGCAGGCCAAAGGGAAGTGCGGCACAGACAGGTCCCGCCACCCGGGCCATGGTTCTGGCCGCGCGCCCGATCATTTCCTCTCCCCCGGTCCAGCATGCGTACGGGTTTTGCCTTGCTGGTGCTGAAGCGATTGTGTGACTGTATACAACTTTCACGCTATAAACCAGGAATTGGCGTACACCGCCATAATACAATTCCAGATTGATTCCGCAGGGCGGGCGAGTTGCCGCCCGATAGCGGCGGGCGTATTGAGAGAACAAGGATTTAGCAGCGAAAGGCCCCGCTCAATGAGCGAGACGAAACGCAAACTCGGCTTCATCAACATCGCGCACTTCACCGATCACTACGTCCTGCTGATTTTCCCGACGGTGGTCATCGGCATGCAGGCGGAGCTGAATCGCTCCTATGCGGAATTGATTGCGCTTTCGACGGCGTGCTTTGTCGCGTTCGGTCTATTCTCGCTACCGGCGGGCTGGATCGGCGATCACTGGAACCGTCGCAACATGATGGCGATTTTCTTTTTCGGTTGCGCGGGTTCACTTGTCGCCGCCGCGATGGCGCCGAATTTGATCATGCTGGCGATCGCGCTCGCCGACGTCACCCCGCTGTTCTGGGGCGGCTCGGTGCTGGCGGCCCGCGCCGCGCGCCGGATCGCCGAAGCCGACGTGATCGTCTACGACAATCTGGTGGGCGACGGCATCCTCGAGCTCGCCCGCCCCACGACCCGGCTGATCTATGCCGGCAAGCAGGCAGGCCGCCACGCGCTGCCGCAAGCCGAAATCAACCGGCTGCTCGTCGAACTCGGCAGCGAAGGCCTGGACGTCGTCCGGCTCAAGGGCGGCGATCCGTTCATCTTCGGGCGCGGCGGCGAGGAAATGCAGGAACTCGTCGCGCAGGGCATCGCCTGCGAGGTCGTGCCCGGCGTCACGGCAGCGGCCGGGATGTCGGCCGCGACCGGCATTCCGCTCACGCACCGCGATCATGCGCAGAACGTCGTGCTGGCCACCGGCCACCTGAAGGACGGCACCGTTTCGCTCGACTGGGAGTGCCTTGCCCGGCCGCGCCAGACGATCGTCATCTACATGGGGCTGGGCGCGCTCGAGATCATCTGTCGCGAGCTGATCGCGCACGGGCTGCCGGCCGCGACACCGGGGGCTGTCGTCCACGCGGCCACGACCCCCGAGCAAAGGATCGTGACCGGCCCGCTCGATACGCTGGCCGAGCGGGTCCGTGCAGCCGGGCTGGGCACGCCGAGCCTGATCGTGATCGGCACCGTCGTCGACCTGCATCCGCTGCTGATGCGCGAAGCGCCATTGGTCGAAAGCCTTTGATCGGCCGGGCGCCGGAACGGCGCAACGTGACGGATTCCCTGCGCGTTCCGGCGCGGTCGCCGCATCATGCGCCAAGGGCCGGATTCGACCCGCAGATTCGGCAGACTGACGGAAGCAAGCATGTCCATCGACGATCGCGATTACCGCCCGGCAGGCGCGACGCCATTCGCGCGGCCGAAGCGCCGCGACGCGGCCTCGGCCCGCGTGCAGGCGCTCTGCCTGCTGCAATCGATGCTCCTTGCGCTGGCCGCGTTGCTCGGCTACCTGGCCTCCGTGCAGCAGTTCGGCGCCCCTCTGCGAGTCAGCTGTGGCGTCGCCGCGCTGCTGTCCGCAGGCGCCGCGCTGTCAACGCTGTGGCGCATCAACAACCGCTTCAACGAGGAGTGGCTGGGCGCCGTGTTTCCGCGCGACCGGCGCGATCGCGGCTGACGCGGCCAGGCCGGTCACGGCCACACCGTCCGCTCTGAACGCCAGACACCGGCTGGGCATTCATCCGGCACTTATACTTCGGTCCTCGGAAAGCCCGGAGTCGGAAAGGAGCGGCGCGTGAGACTGAAGATGGCGGAGAACTCGCTGTTCGCGATCCTGCTGCGTTCGTCGTGGTGGATCAGCGTCGCGATCGCCGCCGGCATCGTCGTCGTGGCCAGCGCGCTGCTGCCCGCCGACTACAAGATCTTCGGCATCTTCATGGCCGTGCCCTTCGCCGTGATTGCCGCCGTCGCCGGTTCACGCCAGCTCAAGGCGCCAAGCCCGGCCCGCATCGAACAGACCGTCGAGGCGCTGCGCTCGCTGTCCTGGCCGGTGCTGTCCGAGAAGCTGGAAGCCGCGCTGCGCCGCGACGGCTGGGTGGTCACGCGCGCCAGGACGCCCGGTGCGGATTTCGCGCTCACGCGTGGCGGCCGGCGCAGCCTGATGGCATGCAAGCGCTGGAAGGTCTCGCGCACCGGCGTCGAACCCTTGCGCGAGCTGCGCGCGGCCATGGATGCCGACGATGCGCACGACGGGATCTACGTTTCCGTCGGCGAGGTCACCGACAAGGCGCGGCAATACGCCGCCGCCAACGAGATCAGCCTGATGCAGGGTCCGGCGCTGGCGGCGCTGATGCCCGAACTCGGCCGACAGCAGGCGTCACCCAAGAGCTGAGCAGGGCCGACGGACGTGAAGCGAACCTTGCTCACGATCGTCGTCAGTGCGCTCGCGACACTGGCCATCGTGCTGCTGGTGCTCAATCTTTCGGCAGGCGAGAAGCAGATCGAGCACCGCCTCGAGCGCGAGTACACAACGGAGGATCCCCAGTTCGCGCGCTCGCTGGGGGCGCTGCTCGGCCCGCCACTGGTCGAGGGCAACCAGGTCGAGGTCCTGGTCAACGGCGACCGGATCTTTCCGGCGATGCTCGAAGCGATCCGCGGCGCGAAGAGCACGATCGGCTTCGAGACCTACATCTACTGGTCGGGCACGATCGGTCGCGAATTCGCCGACGCGCTGATCGAGCGCGCCCACGACGGAGTCGCCGTGCACGTGCTGCTCGACTGGGTGGGCAGCGCGAAGATGGAAGAGCACCTGATCGACGAGATGCTCGCGGCAGGCATCGAGATCGAGCGCTTCCACGAGCCTTCGGGCGTGACGCTGTCGAAGCTCAACAACCGGACGCATCGCAAGCTGCTGATCGTCGACGGCGCCGTCGGATTCACCGGCGGAGTCGGTATTGCCGATATCTGGCGCGGCGATGCGCAGGACGAGGACCACTGGCGCGACACGCACTTTCGAGTGACCGGGCCGGTCGTCGCACAGATGCAGGCAGTCTTCATGGACAACTGGATCAAGGCGACCGGCCGCGTGCTCCATGGCGAAGCCTATTTCCCGGCGCTACGTCCGACCGGCGACCATCTGGCGCAGATGTTCAGCAGCTCGCCGACCGGTGGCAGCGAAAGCATGCACCTGATGTACCTGATGGCGATCACCGCAGCTCGCCACAGCATCGACTTGTCGAGCGCCTATTTCGTTCCCGATGAACTGACCGTGCAGGCGCTGGTCGCGGCCGCCCGGCGCGGCGTGCGTATCCGGATCATCACGCCGGGCCCGATCATCGATGCCGAGATCGTGCGCAAGGCTTCGCGTGCGCAGTGGGGCAGCCTGCTCGCGGCCGGCGTCGAGATCTTCGAGTACCAGCCGACCATGTACCACTGCAAGGTCATGATCGTCGATTCGCTGCTCGTTTCCGTCGGCTCGACGAACTTCGACAACCGCTCGTTTCGCCTCAACGACGAGGCGAACCTGAACGTGCTCGATTCCGAGTTCGCGCTGCGGCAGGTCGAGATCTTCGAAGCCGACCTCGAGCGCTCGCGCCGCGTCACGCTCGAGCAATGGCAACAACGCCCGCTTCGCGAGAAACTGCTCGAGCGGCTCGCGTCGCTGCTGCGCCACCAGCTTTAGAAGGCCGCGCGGACCGCACCGATGCTCAACCGCGGTACAGCTTGCCGTCGTGGATGCGCACGCGCTCGCCGACCTGCACACCGTGCAGCTCGCTGTAATCGAACGTGCGCAGGTCGCCTCGATCGGTCAGCACCTCGATCCGATAGATCTGGCCGCTGACGACCGGTGCGGGGCCAGCGACCTGATCGCGCCGGATCTCGTTGCCGATCAACGTGATGCTGCGAACAGTCCCCAGCTCGCTGTAGCTCGCGGTGTTCGGCGTCGGGACCACAGGCTCGGGCGGACTTGTCATGTACGGAGAACAGGCCGCCAACAGCAGCGGCAACGCGATCGCCGTGCCCAGTCTTCGGGCTTTCATTTTGATACTCCTCGGCGTTCCGATCTGGTGTCCGAGATACGCAAACCGGGTGCCCGAGGAGCGCGCGGCTCAATGCCGGTCGCTCAGGATCCGGCTCAGCAGCATCCCGCCCAGGACCGCCACTCCGACCGACGCGATCGGGTGGCTGCGAATGCAATCCCGGGTTGCGGTCAGCCATTGATCCTGGACCTCGGCGATGTGATCGGCTTGCGAATGGGCCCGCGCGCTCGCGCCTTCGAAGCTGCTGCGCACGCGCTCGACGGCCGGCGTCGCCCGCTCGGCCATCTTGTCCACCGCCCGATGCGCGCTCTGCGCCATGCGGTCGACGATCTCGGTGCCGCGGTCCCGGCCGCTGTCCTCGGTCGATGCGTTCGCCGACGCGTTGTCGCCGCCAGCGCCGCGAGCTTCGCCGGCCATCGATTCGGAAGTGGGGAACGGGTTGTTCGTCGAGTTCATTTCGGCTCCGGAGGGTGAAGGGACAGCGCTGATTGAACAGGGCAAACGCCCGCAGTGCAAGCCTCGTGCCCGCCGCCCCGTCAGTCCGGGCGAATCGACCGTGAACTGCGAATGTCCAGCCGCATCGAGCTTTTCATCAGCGCCAGCGCGTTGCGATTGCGTTCGGCGGTGATCGAAGCCACACAATCGGCGGGGACGATGACCTCGAGCCCGCGCACGTGCGCATCGCTCGCGCTCGCCAGGACACAAGCGTCGCCGGCCACGCCGGTGACGATCGTTCGCCGTACCTCGAGCTGCTCGAGCAGGACCGCGAGCGGTGTTGCGAAGAAGGCCGAATGCCGCGGCTTCAGCACCGTGTAGTCGTCATCGTCGGGCACCAGTTCGGCAGCCAGCGGCGCACCGAGCGACGACGGGGCACTGCACATCGCGACGATCTGGCGAAAATCCGAATGCCAGTGGGTGAAGTTGTCGTTCACGTAGATCGTCGGAATGCCGGCCGCCTTCAGCCGTCGCTTCAGCGCGGCGATCCGGCGCGCGGCCGGCAGTGCCTGCGCGAGCAGTTGTCGTCCTTCGGGGAAGTCGAGCAGGTTGATCATGTCGACGATGAGCAAGGCGGTGTGCGCGTGCTTCGTCTCCGATCCCGCATCCTTCGTGGCCGCAGCACGCGTTGCACGCCCCGCCGGAGCGCCGGCGCGCGCCTTGCCTTCGCTCACTCGCGCGGGGGGCCGGAGATCCGGCTGCGGCGGCGCGTGACGACGACCGGAGCCGGCGCCTTGCGCGGCTGCGGAGCGCCCATCGGGTCGTCGGAGAAGTCGCGTCCAACCGGTCCGGTCGGGCGACCGGAACCCGGACCACGCAACGCACGTTCGACCGGCGGTGCGCCACGAGGCCGCCCCTGCGCGAGCCGATGTTGCGCAGCGGCAACTATCCGGCGCAATGCAGCAATCGCGCCGGCCGGCCTCTCGCGGCAGCGAATGCGCGGGCGCATGCTGGCCCGGTTCGCCGTCCTTTCGAAAGCGCCCGCCGCATGCCGCTCCGGCTCGCTCTCCT
>CALLYQ010000091.1 GCA_937858875.1 uncultured Lautropia sp.
GGGCTGCCGGCCGGTGCTGGTGCTCACCGGCAAGGGCCAGGCGACGATGCAGCACGGCGAGCTGCCGCCTGGCACGATCGTGCGCGTCGACCTGGCGGCCGTCGCGGCCGAGATCGCGGCGGACTGAGGACGATGAGACGGCGCACGCCGACTCCGGCCCCGCCCACCCAGTTGTCGTTGTTCGACCGCGTCGGCCTGGTGCTGCGGCCGGCGCCACCGCCCGCTGCCTCGCCCGCCCCCGCGCCGCATGCTGGCCGGCCGTCGCCGGACATCCGCCACGCGAACCTGAACGGCCATCCGGTCGCCTGGGAATTGCGGCGAGCGCGACGGCGCACGATCGGCCTGCTGATCGACGAGCGCGGACTGCGCGTCAACGCACCGCGCTCGGTCACGCTGGGAGAGATCGAAAGGGCGCTGCACGAGCGCGCCGACTGGATCCTGCGCAAGCTCGTGGAATGGCGCGAGCACGCAGCACGGCGCGAGCGACTGGCCCCACGCTGGGAAGACGGCGCGCCGCTTCGCGTGCTCGGCCGCACGCTGACGCTGCGCATCGATCCGGCGCAGCGCGGCGTGAACGAGATCGACGGAGAGCTGCGCGTCGGCCTGCCGCACGATGCGGATCCCGAGCGCCTGAAGGACCTGGTCCAGGCCTGGCTGCAGCGCCAGGCCCATCGCGTGTTCGCAGAACGCATCCCGGTCTTCGCGCAGCGCCTGGGACGCGCGCCCAGGCGCTGGACCTTGAGTTCAGCCCGCACCCGCTGGGGCAGCTGCACCTCCGACGGCACGATCCGCCTGAGCTGGCGGCTCGTGCATTTCCCGGCCGATATCATCGACTACGTGATCGCACACGAACTCGCGCACCTGCGCGAGATGAACCATGGCCCGCGCTTCTGGTCGACGGTCGGCGAACTGTTCCCCGAGTACGAACAGGCACGAAGCTGGCTGCGCCAATTCCCGGATGACGACGAGGCCGACATTCCTTCAACAGGAGTTCCGTCATGAGGATCCTTCACACGATGCTGCGGGTCGGCGACCTGCAACGCTCGATCGACTTCTACACACAGGTGCTCGGCATGCAGCTGCTGCGCACGACCGAAAGACCCGAGCAGAAATACTCGCTCGCCTTCGTCGGCTACGGCGACGAATCGCAGGGCGCGGTGCTCGAGCTGACCTGGAACCACGGCGTCGACCGCTACGAGCTGGGCGACGCGTACGGTCACATCGCGATCGAGGTACCCGACGCCGCCGGTGCCTGTGAACGGATTCGCGCGGCCGGTGGCAAGGTCACGCGCGAGGCCGGCCCGGTCAAGGGCGGCCGCACCGTGATCGCCTTCGTCGAGGACCCCGACGGCTACAAGATCGAGCTGATCGAACGCGGCTCCTGAGGCGCCGCCCGCCGCCTGCTCCACCGGACCTGCCGGGCCGCCCGCCGCGCGCTACACCACCGGACCCGCCGGGCCGCGCGCCGCGACCCGATCCGCCAGCGTCCACCAGACATCGATGCCGATCTCTTCGGCGCGCGCCGTCGGTTCGATCTCCGGCGCGTCGACGCCCCGTTGCGCAAGCCAGGGCAGCAGCGTGCCGCGCAGCATCTTGCGCCGCTGCCCGAATGCCACGGCCAGCACGGTCTGCAGCGGGGCCGGATCGGCGGCGTCGCGCTCGCGGCGCAGCGCCATCCTCACCACCGCCGACTCGACGCGCGGCGGCGGGTCGAAGGCGCTGGCCGGCACGTCGAACAGCCGGACGCAATGGCAGAACGACTGCATCAGCACCGACAGCCGGCCGTAGTCGGCGCTGCCCGGCCCCGCCACGATCCGGTCGACGACCTCCTTCTGCAGCATGAAGTGCAGGTCGTCGACGATCGCGCGCTGCTCGAGCAGGTGCAGCAGCAGCGGGCTCGAAATGTTGTACGGCAGGTTGCCGACGATGCGCAGCCGCTGTCCGGCCGCGCGGGCGTCGGCCGGCAACGCCAGCCCGAAGTCGAAGACCAGCGCGTCGGCCTCGTGCAGCGCGAGTCGAGCGGCCGGGTAGCGGCCGCGCAAGCGCCGGGCCAGGTCGCGATCGAGTTCGACCGCCTGGATCGCGTCGACACGCTCGAGCAGCACCCCGGTCAGTGCGCCGAGGCCCGGGCCGATCTCGACGATGTGCTGGCCGTCTTGCGGCGCGATCGCATCGACGATCCCCCTGACCACGCCGGTATCGACCAGGAAATGCTGGCCGAAGCGCTTGCGTGCGCGATGGCCGTCGACCGGGGCCGCTCGTTCTCGTGCGCGCTCGCGCAAGGCAGGCCTCGGAACGCGTTCGCTAGTTGCCGTCGAGCTTGTACTCGACGTAGGTGCTGTCACGCAGCTGGCGCAGCCAGTCCTCGTAGCGCTCCTCGATGCGGCGCATGCGCAGGATCTCGCGCGCCTGCTGGCGCACGCGTTCCGGCGAGGCGTCGTCGGTGCGGCGATCCAGCACCTGGATCAGGTGGACGCCGAACGGCGTGCGGACCGGCTCGCTGATCGCGCCCGGCGAAAGCGCCATCATCGCGCGCTCGAACTCGGGCACCGTGTCGCCCGGATAGATCCAGCCGAGGTCGCCGCCGCGCCCGGCGCTGCCGTCGGACGAGTACTGCCGGGCCATGTCGGCGAAATCGGCGGTGCCGGCGAGGACACGCTCGCGGATCTCGTGCAGGCGCCGGATCGCCTCGTCTTCGGTCAGCACCTCGCTGGGCCGCATCAGGATGTGGCGAGCGTGCGTCTGCGTGACCGCCGCGCTGCCCGGCGATCGGGTAGCGGAGCTGCCGGCGCTGTCGCGGCGATCGGTCAGCATCAACAGGTGAAAGCCGCCCGGGCTGCGCAGCACCGGCGACAGCTCGCCGGGCGAGAGGCTGGCGACCGCCTCGGCGAACAGCTCGGGCAGCCGCTCGGCCGTGCGCCAGCCGAGCTGTCCGCCCTGCAGTGCGTCGGGCGCGTC
Organism: uncultured Lautropia sp.; assembly: GCA_937858875.1. Taxonomy (GTDB): domain Bacteria; phylum Pseudomonadota; class Gammaproteobacteria; order Burkholderiales; family Burkholderiaceae_E; genus Zeimonas. The sequence continues at coordinate 2,959 of CALLYQ010000091.1, forward strand.
GGACGCAGCCGCCGCCAGCGTGGCGAAGCTCTCGCCCGCCTGCGCGCGGGACCGCAGCTCCTCGGCCTGTTGGCGCAGCGGCTCGATCTGCTCGGCCGTCGCGCCCTCGGGCACACGGATCAGGATGTGGGCGACCTGGTATTCGGCGGTCGCCGCGGCCGCCGGCTGCATGCCTTGCGCGGCGAGGAAGGCGTCGATATCGGCTTCGCTGACCTGCACCCGGGAATCGACTTCGCGTTCGCGCAGGCGCGTGCGCAGGATCTCGCCACGGATGTCTTCGCGAAAGCTCGCGAAGCTGCGCCCCTCGCGCTCGATGCGCTCGCGCAGCTGCGCAAGCGACAGGGAATTCTCGCGCGCGATCGTTGCCACCGCCGCATCGAGCTGGGCCTCGTCGACGCGCAATCCCTGCTCGCGGGCCAACTGAACCTGCGCGCGATCGATGATCATCCGCTCGAGCAGCTGCCGCAGCAGCACCTCGTGCGGCGGCAGCTGCACGCCCTGGCGGCCGAGCGCCTCCGCGGTGATCGCGGCACGCCGCTCGAGCTCGCGCAGCGTGATCACGTCCTTGTTGACGACCGCCACGATCCGGTCGAGTTCCCGGCTCGCCGGTCTGGGCTGCATGTCCTGGCGCTCGTCCGGAACCGGCGCGGCCTGCGGGTCGGCCGCCGGGGGCAGGGCGCCGCTACCCGCCGGCAAGGCGCCGCTACCGGGTGCGCCCGGCGTCTCGGAAACCGGCGGCGCGACGGGAACCGCGCCGTTGCCGGGCAGGCGCAGCGAGGGCGCGCCGCCCTGCCCCGGAGCGCGCAACTGCGCGAACGCGGCCCCGGCGGCGAGCGCCAGTGCCGCGGCGACCAGCGACAGGCGCGCGGTGCGCGAAAACAGCTTGTCTTTCATTCGTAGGCGAAATAGCGCGAGGCCGGAGCGTAGTCGACCGACGGCACGCGGAAACCGGGGATGTTCCGGCGCAGTATATCGAAGGGATCGGAGCCGATCCGGCCCATGCCCTTGAGCTCGAGCTGCAGGAACAGTGCCGTCGTCTGCGTGTCGACGCCGGTCGTGTACCGCTGCATGACGATGCGGGAAATCCAGCAGCAGGCGTTGTACTCGAAGCCGAGCACGCTTTCGACCATGCCGCGCTCGTTCGGGATCAGGCTGATCGGATCGACCCCGGAGTCGAGGAACGAATAGTTGAGCCGCCCCATCGACGTCCAGCGCCCGCCCATCGGCCAGCGCCACGAGGTGTCGAACTGGCCGATCTCGTCGCGCCGGTAGCGCGCACCGATATTGAAGATCCGCCCCTCGGACGGGCGCCAGCGCCACTGCGCGTTGAACTTCGGGATCTTCTTGCTCTGGACGCTGTACTGCAGGCCGGTGTCGAAACTCATGCCGCGCCCGAGGTCGCCGCTGGCCGCCAGCAGGATGTCCGAGCGCCCGTCGGTCACCGGCGGCACGCCGGGCAGCGTGACCCGCTGGTCCGAGAAGTAGATTCGCTGGCCGATCGCGAAGCGCATCCGCTCGGCCCCCGAGCCCGGATCGATCAGACGCGAGACGACGGCGCCGGTCAGCTGGTTGACGTCGGCGATCCGGTCGTGGCCGACGAAGGTGTTCTCCGAAAACAGCTGCGCGAAGCTGAAATCGGTCGTTGCACTGTCGAAGATCGGGATCCGCGACTGGTCGCGAAACGGCGTGCGCGCGTAGAACAGGCGCGGCTCGAGGGTCTGGGTGAGGTCGCGCCCGAAGAAGGTCGCCGGGCGCTCGAAGACCATGCCGGCGTCGACCGAAAACGTGGGCACCACGCGCGAATACTCTTCCTCGAGGCCGGGCAGGTTGCGGTCGAGCTGGTAGCTGGTTGCGTGCAACGAGACCTTCGGCACGATCGACCAGCCCGGGCGCACGATCGGCCAGCTCAGATGCGGGTTCGCGAAGATGCGCCAGCCTTCGGGGCCGGCTGGCGTCGGCGCGACGAACTGCGTCGCGTCGATCGTCGTGTCGAGGTCGAAGCCGTACACGTCGCGCAGCACCTGGCGCAACTGGATCTGCGGCACGCGCTCGTAGGGCCCGGGCCGGGCGTCCAGGATCGGCTGCCACTTCTGCACGTCGAACTGCAGCGTCCAGTCGCGCCCGAGCGTGCGCGCCGCGTAGAAGCGTCGCGGCAGGATCCGGTCGGAGCTGGCGAGGATCGATCGCGAGAAATCGACGAAGTAGTTGTCGTCGGATACGCCACGCACGTCCCAGCCGCCCGACCAGCCGCCGTAGCCGGAAAACGAATGCCGCGCCTGGTAGAAATAGCGCGTCTCATTGGTCTGCTGGTCTTCGGGAATCAGCTCGAAGCTGACGTCGCCGTTGTAGCGCGGCTGCAGGTAACGGAACTCGCCGCCCAACTGCGGCCCGCGCTTCGTGGTCACGCGCGGATAGAAGGTGAAGTCGTAGTTCGGCGCCATGTTCCAGTAGTACGGCACCACGACGTCGAAGCCGGTACGCGAGTTGATCGACAGCGTCGGCGGCAGGAAACCGCTCTTGCGCTCGTCGCCCAGCGGAAAGGCGAAGACCGGCAGCGCGAGGAACTTCACGCCCATGAACGACAGCGTGGCCGTGCGGCCGGTGCCCATCCCCTCGCCCTCGTCGAGCGTCAGCGTCTGCGCTTGCAGCAGCCAGTCGGGGTCGTCGGGTTCGCAGGTCGTGTAGCTGGCGCGGGTCAGGCGCGAGCGCTCCGGACCGAGAAACTCGATGCGTTCGGCCCGGCCTCGGCCGTTGTACATCGCAAGGAAGTACGACGGCGACTCGAAGCTGCCCTCGTTGCTGTCGAGCCGCAGGTTCAGTTGCGGGCCGACGAAGATGTTGCCGTCGCGGTTGATCCGGACGTTGCCGAACGCGAAGACCTCCTGGTCGGCTTCATAGTAGGTAATCCGGTCGGCGCGCATCACGGTGCCGGCGCGGCGCAGTTCGGCATTGCCTTCGAGCGTCGTGTCGCGCCCGGAGCGCCCGCTCAGCCGATCCCCGGTGCCGAAGACCGGCCGGCCCTCGCTGACGTTCGCATGCGCTTCGTGCAGTTGCGTGTCCAGGAGAAGACGCAGCGGTGCAACGACTCCGGACTTAGAGGCTTGCGCCCGGTCCGGCGCAACCGCCTTCGTCGCCGTGCCTGCTTGCGCCGCCTTGGGCGCTCGAGCCGCTCGAGCCGCCTTGGACGCCTGAGCTGCGTTGGCCGCCCGGCTGGTGCCGGACGAGCTCGTCTTCGTC
>CALLYQ010000092.1 GCA_937858875.1 uncultured Lautropia sp.
GGCGTGGGCCGGCCTTGTTCATCGTCGACGGCACGCCGGCCGATGGCCAGGACACGGCGGCGCTCGAGAAGGCGCTGCGCGGCGAGATCGCGAAGATCGCCGAGGAGGGCGTGCGCGATGACGAACTGCAGCGGATCAAGGCCCAGTACCTGGCCGGCGAGATCTACAAGCGCGATTCGGTGATGGCGCAGGCGATGGAGATCGGCGGCCTGGAAATGGCCGGGTTTTCGTGGCGCGACGCCGACCGCATCCTCGAGCGGATCGGCCAGGTCAGCGCTGCCGACGTGCAGGCCGTGGCCCGCAAGTACTTCGGCGACGACACGCTGACCGCCGTGACGCTGCTGCCGCAGCCGATCGACCCGAACGCGCCGCGCCGCGAAGTCCCGGCGCTGCCCCATCAATGACCGGGAGCCTGTCGATGTTCGCAAGATTGTGCCGCCGTGTCGTGCGGGCAGCGGCCTCGAAATGGACCGTCGGGCTGGTCGCCGGCCTGGCCGCGAGCGTCGTGCAGGCGGCGCTGCCGATCGAGCACTGGACGACGCCATCGGGCGCGCGCGTCTATTTCGTGCGCGCCGACACGATTCCGATGCTCGACCTGAGCGTGGCCTTCGACGCCGGTGCGCGCTTCGATCCACCCGATCGGCGCGGGCTCGCGTCGATGACCAACGCGATGCTGGCGCGCGGTGCCGGCGGGCTCGACGAGGCGACGATTTCCGAAGGCTTCGCGAAGCTTGGCGCACAGCGCGGCGGCGGGGCCGGCGACGACTACGCCTCTGTCTCGCTGCGTACGCTGACCGCCGAACCGGCGCTGAGCGAGGCCACGGCGCTGCTCGCCCGGATCGTCTCGCAGCCCGAGTTCCCGCAGACGGTGCTCGACCGCGAGAAGGCGCGCACGGTCCAGGCGATCCTCGAGGCCGAGACCAAGCCCGAGACGATCGCCCGGCGCAACTTCGGCGAGCTGACCTACGGCAGCCATCCGTATGGCCAGCAGGCGCGCGCCGACACGGTGGCGGCGATCGAGCGCGACGAACTCGTGCGCTTCCATCACGAGCATTACGATGCCGGCCATGCGGTCGTCGCGATGATCGGCGCGATCACGCGCGAGCGCGCCGAAGCGATCGCCGAGCAGCTGACGGCCGCGCTGCCGGCGGGCGCCTCGCGCCCGGCGGTGCCCGAGGTCGTGCCGCTGGCGCAATCGGCCGAGCGGCGCATCGCGCATCCGGCCTCGCAAAGCCACATCCTGGTCGGTGCGCCGGCGATCGCGCGCGGCGACCCCGACTACTTCCCGCTGTTCGTCGGCAACTACGTGCTGGGCGGCGGCGGCTTCGTGTCGCGGCTGTACAGCGAGGTGCGCGAGCAGCGCGGACTGGCCTACAGCGTCTATTCGTACTTCTCGCCATTGCTGCAGCCGGGGCCGTTCACGATCGGGCTGCAGACCCGCAAGGAGCAGACGCAGCAGGCGCTGACGGTTGTGCGCAGCACGCTCGAAGGCTTCGTGCGCGACGGCCCGACGCAGGCCGAAGTCGATGCCGCCAAGTCGAACCTGGTCAGCGGCTTTCCGCTGCGCATCGACTCGAACCGCAAGATCCTCGGTTACCTCGAGACGATCGGTTTCTACCGGCTGCCGCTGGATTACCTCGACCGCTGGACCGGCGAGATCGAGGCGGTCACGCGCGAGCAGATCGCCGACGCCTTCGCGCGCCGCGTGCACCCCGACGCGATGGCCACCGTGGTCGTCGGCAACGGTGAAGCGCCGGCCAACTGAGGCCGGGGGCACGCACGCGTCGGCCAGCCATCGCGTGCGCATCGTCGGCGGGCGCTGGAAGCGCACGCCGCTGAGCGTGCCGGCGGTCGCCGGTCTGCGTCCGACACCGGATCGCGTCCGCGAGACCTTGTTCAACTGGCTTGGCCAGGATCTTTCGGGACTGCGTTGCCTCGACGCCTTTTCCGGCAGCGGCGCGCTGGGTCTGGAGGCGGCGTCACGCGGCGCTGCCCATGTGCTGATGATCGAGCGTGACCGCGTTGCGATGGCGGCCATCCGTTCTGCGATCGAGCGGCTCGGCGCCACGCCGGCGCAGATCGAACTGGTCGCAGGCGACGCGCTGGCCGAAATGCGGCGGCGTGCGGGCGCCGGCGAGCGCTTCGATCTGGTGTTCGTCGATCCGCCGTTCGGCGACGAGGCCTTGCTCACCGAAGCGATGCGGCGCTTGCCGCCGCTGCTGGCGCCCGGTGCGCTCGTCTACGTGGAATGCGCGACGGCCTGGCCCGAAAGCGCTGCGCCGGGGTCGCAAGCGCAATTCCGCGTCGTGCGTGCGGGACGTGCCGGCGCGGTCCATTATCATCTGCTGGTACACGAAACCGACGCGGGCGACGGCACCGCGGCGAAGGAGCTGCAAGCATGACGAGGGCGATCTACCCGGGCACGTTCGATCCGCTGACCCGGGGCCACGAAGACCTGGTCCGACGCGCCTCGAGGCTGTTCGGCTCGGTCGTCGTCGGCGTCGCCGACAGCAAGGGCAAGGGGCCGATCTTCACGGTCGACGAGCGCATCGAGATCGCGCGCGAGGTACTCGCGCCCTACGACAACGTCGAGGTCGTCGGTTTCTCGGGCCTGCTGGTGCGCTTCGTGCTCGAGCAGAAGGGCGACGTCGTCTTGCGCGGCTTGCGCGCGGTCAGCGACTTCGACTACGAAGTGCAGATGGCCGGAATGAACCGGCAACTGATGCCCGAGGTCGAAACGGTCTTCATGACGCCGACCGATCAGTACCAGTTCGTGTCCGGCACGCTGGTCAGGGAGATCGCCCGGATGGGCGGCGAGGTCGAAAAGTTCGTCGCGCCGCAGGTGCTGAAGTGGCTGCGCAAGAAATTGGGCGAGCCCAGGGGCCCGACGAGCTGAGCAGGCCGAACGGGACCGCCACGGGCCGGACCCTGCCCGCGGCACCGCGG
>CALLYQ010000093.1 GCA_937858875.1 uncultured Lautropia sp.
GGCCCGCGCCGGCGCACGTGGCACGCGCGCCTAACGAAGTCTGGTGTTGGGATGTCACGTACCTGCCCAGCACGGTGCGTGGAATGTTCTTCTACCTGTTTGCCATCATCGATCTGTACAGCCGAAAACTCGTCGCCTGGGAGGTGCATGCCGCCGAAAACGGGGACCTCGCTGCCGAACTGATCGAGCGAGCCCGCTGGCGTGAACGGCTCGCCGGAAAGCCCGTCATCCTGCATGCCGACAACGGCGCGGCGCAGCGTTCGCTCACGCTTCGGGCCAAGCTGCAGGAATTGGGCATCGCATCGAGCTACAGCCGCCCCGGCGTGTCGGACGACAACGCGTTCATCGAATCGTGGTTCCGCACGCTGAAGTATGTGCCCGCCTATCCGAGCGCCGGCTTCACGGACCTGGATGAGGCGCGCAACTGGACGCGACGCTTCGTCGATTGGTACAACGGTGAGCATCGCCACCGCGAGATCGGCTTCGTTACGCCGAACCAACGGCACACCGGGCAAAGCAAGGCGATCCTTGCAAACAGGCGAAAGATCTACCACGCCGCACGCGAGGCTAACCCGAGCCGCTGGAGCGGGCCAATTCGTCGCTGGGGTGAGCCCGATCACGTCTGGCTCAACAAGCGGGAAAAGGAGAACCGGGCCGCATAGAAGAAAAAACGACTTCACACGTCATCTATGTTGACAAACACCGCATGCGGCAAAGAACATTCTGGCGGCGGTATGCGCCGTCTGGGCCGGCGAGCGGGCATCCGTCTGCGAACCGGTCCGCGCCTGTGGCGAGGGTAAGTCCGAAGCGAAAGCCTCGGCGCACGTTGCCGAAGCAGGAACCCACCGAGGAGGCCACTCATGTCCAGGCATGCGTCGGCCTCGGCAGGAATCCGCGCGGTTGAGGCTGGGGAGGATGTCAATTGCCTGGGCTTGCTGATACGGATCGGCGCCGGCGATCGCCCGTACGATAGGTCGGTGCAGAGCTGTTCCGTCGGGCCGGATACTCTAGGATCATCCAGTCATGCTTTCGGTGCGTTCACTTTCGCTCAGTGTTGCGGTGCTCGACGACGATCCAGAGGCGGCGAGCCTGGCCGGGAACGTGTTCTTGCGCTTGGGATGGGACGTCGAAATCTTCGTGCGGTCGGAACCGCTGCTGGAGAGGATGACAATGCGCCGTTTCGATGCGTACCTGCTGGATTGGCGGCTTGGGGAGGGCACAGCCGAGCCAGTGCTCGAGGCCGTTCGGCGCCTCCCCGGCGGCGAGGTGATTCCGGTGGTCGTCCTCAGCGGGAACCTGTCCTTCGACGATCGGCCGGCGGATTCCCGGATGGCCGACGTTTTGAAACGCAATCAAGCGCCGTTGCGGCGCAAACCATATCCGATCGGGCGGATCGCGCGTGAGTTCGAGGGCGTTATCGAAGCGCGGAATGCGGCATGAGAGGCGCGGAGGCGATTCTCCTGTGTCTGTGTGCTGCAGCTTACTTTACGGGAGGACAGGGACACGCTCGCTCCGGAGCGCTCGAGCACCGGGCGGGCGATGCTCCAGTGATGATGCGATGCCCGCTGTCGGAGGTCTTGACGGTATCCGGAGAAGCGATCGACCCGCCTGTCGATGACCGGGAACCGGAACTGACGGTGGATGCACTATCGAGCCTTCCCCGCCGAGTGATTCGCACTGCCACGCCGTGGGACCGCGCGCGTGATTTCGAGGGGCCGTTGCTTGCTGAGGTCCTGCGTGCTGCCGGGGCACGATCTGACGTGACGACGATCCGGGTCTACGGCCGTGACGACTCGCAGGTCGACATTTCCGTGAATGCCGTGTCGTTGTACCGCCCGATCCTGGCGACGACGCGGGACGGCGTAGCGCTGACGCCGGCTCAAGGTGGGCCTCTGTGGCTGATTTTTCCGATGGATACGCACCCGGAACTGAGGACCCCAGCCGGCTCGGCGCGCTTTGTATCGAATGTATGCCGAATCGACGTGCGTTGAAGGTAAGCGGCGCGCGGAGCCGCCTCTGGAAGTGGCTCTCCCGCAGACACATGGTCCTTTCGGCTCTGATCTTTCTGGTTGCCATTGTGCTGCCGGTCAGCAAGCTTGTCGATTTGCGCCTGCGAGGATCGGAGGTCGTGAGCGCGGTGGATCATCCGCTGGGCGCCTATAGCTATCTGGGGAGCCAGTATTTCAACAACATTCAGGCGCTGTTGGCGGCGATACCGCGCTACCACTTGATCGAGGACGCAGCGCTGCGTGATCAGCAGCGCGTCAATGTCGAACAGTTGCGTGACGTGCTGCACGCCCAGTTCTCGAAACTGGCCACCTCGCCGGAAGTGAATCCCAAGCTTCGTCATGTTCCAGGGTACGCCCAGGCCTACGAGAGATTTCGCGACCTCGATGCCGATCTGGACGCGCTCGTTGCAGGTGCTCTCGGCGACGTCCACGGCATGAACATGCTGTTCATCCGCTTCAAAGATGTTCGGGAGCCGGGCCTTCGGTTCCTCAACGACCTGCGGGCTGCCGAGCTTCAGGCGTTCGACGCCGCATTCGCCTCGCGCCTGGCTCAGCAGCGAGCCGAGTTGCAGAACCTGCTTCTATTGGTTGTTGGGCTGGGCGTGCTGGCGCTGGCGTGCATGTGGATGCTGAATCTAGCGGCGGTGTCGCACGAGCGCGGAAAACGCGCGCTGGCGGAAGCACGGCGAAGCATCCAGCAGCGAACGATGTTGTTCGATGCCGTTTCGCATGAGCTGCGAACGCCGCTACAGATTTTGGGCGCCAAGATCGAGCTCGTGCAGATGCAGGAATCCGTCTCCGGGCGCGCTGAAGCACTGGATGACCTTTACGATACCGTCGAGCGGATGAGCGCCGTCCTCGACAATCTGTCCCGATTTCCGCGGGCCGCGGCGAGTGCCGGTCCCGTGAAGCTGACAGATTTCAGCCTGCGTGACCTGCTCGAACGACTTGTCGCGCATCACGCAGGCGCTGCGAAGGTCGCGGGCAAGCGCGTCGAACTGGATGTTGGCCCGGAAATCGGGATGATCCGCAGCGACGAATCGCGACTGCTACAGATTGTCGACAACTACCTGCAGAACGCGATCAGGTATTCCTCGCCAGGGGCCATCGCTGTGCGTGCGGTCCAGGTCGCGCACGAGTTCGTGCCGCGCAAGACGACGGCCGCGCTGCAGGTCTCGGTCGAGGATGAAGGGCCCGGCATCAGCGAGGAGGACAGGGAGCGCATCTGGGAGCCGTTCGAGCGCGTGACGCGGCCGGCGGGCGACAAGAAGGGCATGGGGCTCGGCTTGGCGTTGGTGCACATGCTCGCCCGATACGCCGGGTGGGAGACCGGACTGAGCAGCACACCCGGCTCCGGGTCGCGCTTCTATGTGATTCTGCCGCTGGAGGAGGCGGTCGAGAGTCGCTGATACCGGAGGCGACGCGGGCAGCTGTGTTCGACCTCATCGACCCGCCGCAGAAAAACAGATCGACTACAGAAGGGCTTTCCCGCCTGGCGGTCCGGCGCGGCCACGCGCTTGACGCGCACGGTCGCGGGCGCCTTTGCCCGCACAGCGGCGAGTCGATCTGCTCGGGCGGCGCACCGATTTTCTTCGCGCCTCGAACACGGGTTGCCCCAC
>CALLYQ010000094.1 GCA_937858875.1 uncultured Lautropia sp.
GACGAGGAAGCCGCGGCCGTCGGTCGTGCTGCGCGCGGTGAGCCTGGTGCCGACGGGCAACGACGGCGGTATCGATGAAGACGGATCGCGTGGGCCTTTGGCTGACGACAACGTCAGTGCGGCCGGGGGCGGCCGGAACGGATAAGCAGTGGAGGGGGGACCGTCGGGCGGACCCGCGCGCAGAGGCGGGTCCGCCTGGTCCGAAACCTGATAACGGAGGAAGGCGATGCGAAGCGACGAACTGACGTCGCCGCGGCAGCGATCGGCGATTGCACGAGTACTCGCCACGTCGCGCGAGTATTTCGGGTTGAAGGTGGCGGTGAACCCGCCGATGAACCCTTCAATCCTGCGGATCGATACGCTCGAGCGCTTCGGCAATCTCTGTCGCGGTCCCGGGCCTGATTCGTCTGGCGACCTCCTGGCCCGCGTCGAGGAACACTAGCGTCGGCCACAGTTTCACGCCGAACGAGCGGCCCAGACGCCGGCCGGGGCCGTCTTCGACCTTGATGTGGCGTACGCCCGGGTGCGTGGACAATGCGTCGGCGATCAGCGGCTGTGCAGCCCGGCAATGGCCGCACCAGCTCGTGCCGAATTCGAGCATGGCCGGCGTCTCGAGCGAATCGATCTCGGCACGAGAAGGCTCGGTGGTGGTACCGGGAGCTGGATCCTTCGTCATCATGCCCTCCATGGCAGCAGGGCGCCCGGCTCGGGAGACACTGGAAAGCGCGGGCGACTCAGCGCAGCGACGCGTTGATTCGCTCGAGTGTGGCGGCGCCCGGACACAGCGCTGCCTCGTCGAGCAGGTTCAACGGCGTTGCCGGCGTGGCCAGCCGTTGGTGCAAATCACCGGCCTGGGGATCGACGAACAGCAGCCCGGTCACGATCTCGCCGCGTGCCTGGTGCGACAGCACGTGGTTCATCGCGCCGATCCGGTCGCGCGGATCGAAATCCTCGGCGAGCTTGCGCAGCGCCAGCACCGAGCCGTCGTGCTGGCGCACTTCGACGAGCTCGCCGGGTTCGTAGTCGGCCGTGATCTCCCTGTGCCGGGGCATGAAGTCGATCCGGTTGACCGCCTCGTTGTGGGCACGCACGTGGTCGTAGCTCTTCGTGCTGCCGGCATGGTTGTTGAAGGCCACGCAGGGGCTGATCACGTCGAGGAAGGCGGCACCGCGATGCGCGAGCGCGCCCTTGATCAGCGGCACCAGCTGCGCCTTGTCGCCCGAGAAGCTGCGCGCGACGTAGGTGGCACCCAGTTGCAGCGCCATCGAGACGAGGTCGATCGGCGAGTCGTTGTTGACGGCGCCGCGCTTGGCCTTCGAGCCCTGGTCGGCGGTGGCCGAGAACTGGCCCTTCGTGAGCCCGTAGACGCCGTTGTTCTCGACGATGTAGGTCATGTTCACGCCGCGACGCATGATGTGCGCGAACTGGCCCAGGCCGATCGACGCCGAATCGCCGTCTCCCGAGACGCCGAGGTAGATCAGCTCCCGGTTGGCCAGCGCGGCGCCGGTCAGCACCGAGGGCATGCGCCCGTGCACGGTATTGAAGCCGTGCGAATTGCCGAGGAAGTAGTCGGGCGTCTTCGACGAGCAGCCGATGCCGGACAGCTTGGCGACGCGGTGCGGCTCGACGTCGAGCTCCCAGCAGGCCTGGATGATCGCCGCCGAGATCGAATCGTGGCCGCAGCCGGCGCACAGCGTCGAGATCTTTCCTTCGTAGTCGCGGCGCGTGTACCCGAGCGCGTTGGTCGGCAGCGTCGGATGGCGCAGGACGGGTTTGGCGAGATAGGTCATGGCAGTCTCAGGCGACCTTGTCGCGCTCGAGCGGCATCACGTTGGCGCCGCTCATCCGGTCGGAGATCGTTTCGATGATGAAGCGCGCGGTGATCGGCGTGCCGTCGTAGTGCAGCACCGGCACCAGCCGGGCCGGATCGATGTCCAGCTCGTTGACCAGCATGCTGCGCATCTGCGCGTCGCGATTCTGCTCGACGACGAACACCGTCTGATGCGCGTCGATGAACCGCTCGACTTCGTCGCCGAACGGAAAGGCGCGCAGGCGCAGCAGGTCGAGTTCGAGTCCCTGCTCGACCAGCGCGGCGTGCGCCTCGGCCATCGCCGGGCTCGTGGAGCCGAAATGGATCGCGCCGAAACGGGCCGGCGCATCGCCGGCGCGCAGTTCGATCGCCGGCGGTACCAGTTGCCGCGCGGAGTCGAACTTCTTCAGCAGCCGCTGCACGTTGTAGACGTAGTCCGGACCGGCCTCCGAATAGCGGGCATAGGCATCGCGCGTGGTGCCGCGCGTGAAGTAGCCGCCCTTGGTCGGATGCGTGCCGGGCAGCGTGCGGAACGGGATGCCGTCGCCGTCGACGTCGAGGTAGCGGCCGAAGTCGCGGCCTTCGTCGAGCATGTCGGCAGTCATCAGCTTGCCGCGGTCGTAGCGGCGTGAATCGTCCCATTTCAGAGGCGCGCACAGCCGCTGGTTCATCCCGATGTCGAGGTCGGTCATCAGGAAGACCGGCGTCTGCAGCCGGTCGGCCAGGTCGAGCGCCTGCGCGGCGAACTCGAAGCACTCGTGCGGATCCTCGGGGAACAGCAGCACGTGCTTGGTGTCGCCGTGCGAGGCATAGGCGCAGGACAGCAGGTCGGCCTGCTGCGTGCGCGTCGGCATGCCGGTCGACGGGCCGCCGCGCTGCACGTTGATGATCGTGACCGGGATCTCGGCGAAGTAGGCCAGCCCGATGAACTCGGTCATCAGCGACACGCCGGGGCCCGAGGTGGCCGTGAACGCACGCGCGCCGTTCCACCCGGCGCCGACGACCATGCCGATCGACGCGATCTCGTCTTCGGCCTGGACGATCGCGAAGCGGTTCTCGCCGGTGTCCCTGTCGACGCGCATCTTCGAGCAGAACTTCTGGAAGGCCTCGGCCACCGACGACGACGGCGTGATCGGATACCAGGCGCAGACGGTGGCGCCGCCGTACACGCAGCCGAGCGCGGCAGCGGCATTGCCTTCCATGAAGATCCGGTCGCCGACGTTGCGCGAGCGGCGCACCTTCAGCCCGAGCGCGTCGTCGAGGTGCTCGCTGGCGTAGCGCGCGCCCTTGCGGAACGCATCGAGGTTCGGCGTGAGCAGCTTCTCCTTGCCCTTGTACTGCTCGCCGATCAGCTGCGCGATGATCTCGGGATCGATCCCCAGCAGCGTGCTGAGCGCGCCGACATACATGATGTTCTTCAGCAACTGCCGCTCGCGCGGGTCGCTGTAGGCGGCATTGCACATCTGCGTCAGCGGCACGCCGATCGCGTGGATGTCGGGCCGGAACTTCGAGGCCGGCACCGGGCGCGTGCTGTCGTAGAGCAGGTAGCCGCCCGCGTCGATCTCGGCCACGTCGCGGTCCCAGGTCTGCGGGTTCATCGCCACCATCAGGTCGACGCCGCCGCGCCGGCCG
>CALLYQ010000095.1 GCA_937858875.1 uncultured Lautropia sp.
GCTCGACGTAGTCGAGCAGGGCGCCGGCAGCCGCGCCGGCCGTGGCGAGGTGTTCGGCGCCGAACCCGGACAGGTCATGCGTGCCGAGCAGCTTGGTCAGCCGGTGGCGAGCGCGCGTCGCGTCGAACTGCCAGCGGGGTGCACGCACGAAGGCAGCGCCGAGCAAGCCTTCGGCCAGCGCATCGGGCAGCGTCGCGTCTTCGGGCAGCACGACCTCGGCCGGCCGCAGCCGCTCGAGTTCGCGCGCGCAGGCTTCGGCGGGCAGTTCGGCCAGCCAGCATTCGCCACTGGCCACGATCATCCAGGCGAGGCCCAGCAAGGCACCGGAGGAGGCTTTGCCGTCCGTTGCGCCAGCCGTGGCCGTTGCGCCAGCCGTGGCCGTTGCGCCAGCCGTGGCCGTGGCGCGAGCCGAGGCGGGCAGCAGCGCGAGCAGGATCCGGTCGTCGCGGTCTGGCAGCAACTGCGAATCGGTCAGCGTGCCGGGCGTGACGATGCGCACGACCTTGCGCTCGACCGGCCCCTTCGATGTCGCCGGATCGCCGATCTGCTCGCAGACCGCGACCGATTCGCCGAGCCGGATCAGCCGCGCCAGGTACTGCTCGACTGAATGCACGGGCACGCCGGCCATGGGGATCGGCTGGCCGGCCGAAGTGCCGCGCTTCGTTAGCGTGATGCCGACCAGCTTCGATGCGCGTTCGGCGTCTTCGTAAAACAACTCGTAGAAGTCGCCCATCCGGTAGAGCATCAGCAGGTTTGGATGCTCGGCCTTGATGCGCAGGTACTGCTGCATGACGGGGGTGTGCCCCCCGCCTGCCTGTTCTGATCGCCCGGTTGTCGAATTTTCCATTCAAATCGATTGTTTATACCAAGACCCTACTCAGTTTCACTCCGTTCCAGCTTCACGAAAATTGACTGGGAACGTGCGTTGGCCGCGATATGAAACCCGCTCACGGCGAAACAAGATCGAAACAGCCGGCAAGGTTTCACGCAAAAAGCCAGCGCGCCCGAAGCGCGCCGCTAGAGCCTACAGCAGCGCCGATGTGAGGGCCTTTTCGGCGTTGCCGCCGCGCAGCCGTCCGACAACCGTGGGCGGACAAAGCTATCGCGCTTGCTGTCGAGCCGCCGACCCGCAGTTCCGGCCTCGACGCCTGCACGCTTCCGACGAAGGACTTGGCGTGCGTGTCGGCTGCCCGCGTAACAGGACGGCGAGGTCGCGCGACGCCACACGGCTGGCGCCCGTCCGCCATCGAGCACGTATAGCGGACAGGCACAGCGCAGGCGGCCTCAAGTCGGGCCGGATGCGCTCCAGAAGAGCGTAATGCCCTCATGGCTAGGCGTCGTGCCGATCATGCCGGTGTACATCGCCCATCTGCCGCTGCTGCCAGGATGCGGCCAAAGGTCCACCGGCACCCACGAAACCGCCGGCTCGGCATTACCCGGTTGCAGTGTCACCATGATGCTGGACGGCGCGGGGGGCAACCCCTCTACCGGCGTCTGCATCAGCAAGGGCCGCAAGCCCGAAGCAAGGGCAGGCATATAGCCGCAGTTGGACTGCGCCACCACCGTCAACTTCGATGTACCCGGGTCGAACGTCTCCACCACGCTGGCAACCACCGTTTCATCCGGCGTGCGGAACTCCTGCGGCTCCTGCACGGTCCAGGCCACGTTGTATGACGTGGCGGCCATGGCATCGAGCTGCGCCGTCTGGGTCAGCCTGAAAGCCAGAGCGCCCGGGCTGGCGGGTGCGGACTTCACGCTCGTGAAGGCATTCGAGAGCATCCCGCGGAAGCTGGCGCCCGCCGGCGTGGCCTGCGACAGGTAATTCGCAACGTAACCGTGGCCGGTGAAGCTTCCAGCCAGCACGGGATGCGGCGCGAGCTGATTCGCCGGCAACGGCTCGGGATGGCTCGCCAGGATGAGCGCAATGCGCAGCGCGTTGAGCACGTCGTCGCCCGCGGAGCTCGCATACGTGAGCCCACCCGTGCCTGGCCAGTGGGTTGCCGCGGCGGTCGCCGCGCCGAGGTAGCGCACGCGTGCCTCGTTACCCGGATTCACGGCCTGCTTGAGGGCGGCATTTGCGTAGAGGTTGCCATGGCCGTGGGCGACCACGAGCACGCCTTTGCCGGCATCGAGCAGGCCCTCGATGGCCGCGACGTCATTCGCTGCATCGGAGCGCAACTCGGCAGCGTCCCTGGCGGCGAACGCGGTCATGCGTGCCAGCACGACCGCGCCCATCGCCTGGCGCGTCTGCGCCCACCAGTCGGCGCCGGCCAGCGGCTCGTTCTCACTGGCCGCAAGGAACGCGAAAAAGCTCGCGTAGGCGGCCTGCTTGTCGTCAGCGCTCAGCTCGACTTCCGCGAGCCTTTGTTCGAAGACAGCGCGCAGTTCATCGAGCAAGCCCTTGTCTGCATGAAAGAGCAGCGTCCCGCGGTCGGCCAGGCCCTTTTTTTCCTGCTCGAGCTTCGAGACTGTGGCATCCAGGGCTTCGTTGGCCGAGACCCAGGTCGAAAGCAGCCCGTTGGCGAAGGCCAGCGAAACCGGCGCGTCGGTGTTTGCGCAGACCTGGAACGTGCCATGGCTCGGGTCTGCGCTTTCTGCAAGGCTTGCCAGCGGCAGGGCGGCCAGCAGGGCGAAGGTATGGAGCGATTTCTTCATGTCTTTCTTGTTCTCAGACGGCCGGGGAGGTGGCTTGGGCAAGCGTGCAGGGTGCATCGGCGCTGGGTTCGGTCGGAACGCCCGAGGCGTTGGAAACGAAGTCGAGATAGGCCTTCAGGCGCTCGCTGTCGTTGACGACGAGCGCCTCGATGCGGCTGGCCGGCAGCGGCTCGAAACCTTTGCCCTTTGCCATCGCCCAGTAGCAGTCGAGCTCCGCCTTCAGGTGGCCCAGCTGAGCCGCGGTCGGCCTGGCGCCACGTGCACCCAGGATGGCGCTGCGCGTCACGGCACGAGCAAAGATGGTGGCCGCGTCAGTAAGCGCGGCGTCATTGCCGTGCAGGACAGCCAGACGGTCCTGCACGTCGTCGCGAACACCGTCGTGCTCGACGTCGGGACCGAGAATCTGCTTCTCGGCGCCGGTCAGCACGCCGTAGAGGCGGTGGTTCTGGGAGGGATTCTCGATGGGGGTGTCGGGATTGTCGATGTTGTCCGGCGGTGCGTCGGGTGAGGGCGCTTGGACGCTCGGCGAATGTAGCGGTACGAAGAAGATGGTGTCGAAGCTGCGCTGGCACGGAGCTGGCGCGCAGCAGCGAGCAAAGATATCTGCTTGACAACCAAAAGGGCAGTGCCGTTCGCCGAGCCGACGGCCCCATTCGTCAGCCGCTGGCCGCCCCCGCAGAGCGACAGGTCAGCAAGGGGACCTTGCGAACTCGTGCCTTGCGGGGCAATGGGCGAAACGGCCGCGGCTCACTTCACCGGCGCCACCCGCCATACCGTATTCGACAAATCGTCCGCCACGATCAGCGCCCCACGCGGATCCACGGTCACGCCGACCGGCCGGCCCCGTGTCTTGCCATCGTCGTCGCGGAACCCGGTGACGAAGTCGATCGGGTCGCCGGCCGGGCGGCCGTCGCGGAAGGGCACGAATACGACCTTGTAGCCGACCGGCTCCTTGCGGTTCCAGCTCCCGTGCTCGCCGACGAAGACGCCTTCGGCGAACTGCTCGCCCATGACCGGCATCGAAAATGCGAGGCCCAGCGCCGCCACGTGCGATCCGAGGCTGTAGTCCGGCGCGATCGCCGAGGCGACCTTTTCCGGATCCTGCGGCCGCACGCGCGGGTCCACGTTGCTGCCCCAGTAGCTGTACGGCCAGCCGTAGAAGCCGCCTTCGCGTACCGAGGTCAGGTAATCGGGGACGAGGTTCGGGCCGATCTCGTCGCGCTCGTTGACCACGGCCCAGAGTTGCCCGGTCACGGGCTGGATCGCCAGCGCAGTCGGGTTGCGCAGGCCGGTCGCGTAGGGCTTGTGCGCACCGGTTTCGGCGTCGACCTGCCAGACCATCGCGCGATCGACTTCGGCGACCATGCCGCGCTCGGTGATGTTGCTGTTCGAGCCGATACCGACGTAGAGGAAGCGCCCGTCGGGGCTGATCGTCAGCGCCTTGGTCCAGTGATGGTTGATCGCCGACGGCAGGTCGGCGACTTTGGCCGGCGGCCCGCTGGCCCGGGTCTGGCCGTCTTCGTAGTCGAAGCGCACCAGTTCGTCCTGGTTGGCGACGTAGAGCTTGCCCTCGAAGAAGGCGAGGCCGTACGGCGCGTCGAGGTCTTCGGCGAAGACCGTCTGTTCCTCGTACAGGCCATCGCCGTCCTTGTCGCGCAACAGCGTCAGCCGATCGCCGCTTTCGACCGAGGTCGTGCCCCTGGCCTTGATGTAGCCGGCGATCACATCCTTCGGCTGCAGCGCCGGCGCATTGCCGCCGCGGCCCTCGGCCACGAGGATGTCGCCGTTCGGGAGCACAAGCGTCTGGCGCGGGATCTTCAGGTCGGTGGCGATCGCCGTGACCGTGTAGTTCTGCGGCACCGTCGGCTGCCGGTCGCCCCAGGGCACGGGCTCGGCGATCGTCATTGCCGGCAGCAGGCGCGTTTCCATGTCCGGCAGCGCGGGATTCGGACCGTATTGCGCCGGATCCGGGTCGTTGCTGTCGCAGGCGCTGAGCAGCACCATCGAGCAGGCGAGGGCGGTGAATGCGTTTGCAGTCTTCATGCCACCACTCCTACGCGACGAGACAGGCCGACCCCCGTGGCCGCGATCGCAAGCAAGGTCACGATGATCGAAAGAACGAGCCCGGTCGGCATCGCGGCCCATGCGTCTCGCGCGTGGACCAGGGCGTTGATGAAGCCGAGGATCCAGACCGCCACAAGCAGCAGGAAATAGATCGGCCTGCGTTCGCCGCCCCGACTGCGAAACAGGCCTGCAAGCGCGCACAGAAGCGCCAGGCCGGAGAAAACGAGGCCGCCGGCGATCAGCCATGATGCGAAGTTCGCCCATTCCACCTGGTAGCTCGACCAGTAGGCGAGATCGCTGAGCAGGGCGCCCAGGAACAGCGGCACGGTGCCGGCGAGCAGAGTCGCGTGGATCGGGTGGAGTGTCTTCGGGTACGGGTGGACGGCAGTGGCAGTGACAGTCACGGCGATGGTCCCTCGTTGCTGGCCCCTGGGAGGTCGCCGGTTTCCGGCGACCTGTGCGTGGCGCCTCTGTGGGCGTGAAGCAAGCGGGCTGCAATCGGGGGACCTGCGTCGTTACGGCTCGGCGCCGCCTCTCAGTTCCCTGAGAGCACCTCCTGGTGGCCAGCGAGACGTTCGCCCATCGCTTTCGCCAGCGCGGCGAGCCCGGACATCGGCCGGACCGCGACTTCGAACTCCTCGATCTTCCCGTCCTCGTCGAACCTGAGGATGTCGACGCCCTTCAGCCGCTTGCCGTCGACTTCGGCGCTGAACTCGAGGACGACACCGCGATGGTCTTCGGTGAAGAACGTGCGGTGATACTGGAAATCGCGAAAGACGAGGTTGACGTTCTTCAGCACCAGCTTGATCGCCGCGCGGCCCGGATAGGGATTGAACGCCACCGGCGAACGGAACACGATCCGGTTCGACAGGATCGGATCGAGTTCCTCCATGGCGTTGCGTTCCAGCAGCTCGTGCCAGGTGGCGAGCGTCTTCTTTACTTTGTCGGAAACGGACATCTTCGAATTTCCCCTGAGTCAGTACATTCGTGTCGACAGATGCGCCAGCACGAGCGAGCGCAGCACCGGCAAGCGGCCGCTGAAGAAGTGGTCGGCCCCCGGCACGACGACAATCGGCTGCGACTGCGGTCGCGCCCAGTCGAGCAGGGCGGCAAGGCGGATCTCTTCGTCGTGCTCGCCGTGCACGATCATCGCATCGGGCAGGCTGCCTTCGAGTTCGTAGTGCCGTCCGGCCGCTACCTCGCCCGTCGGCAGGCCCGCGAGCGCAACGCGATCGGCAGGCTCGCCGCGCTCGGCGAGCGCTCGCGCGACGCGCCACTGGACGAAGGCACCGAACGAGAATCCGACGAGCGCGAGCGGCAGGCCGGGCAGCCGGGCACGTAGCGCCGCCGCCACCACGAGCAGGTCGTCGGTTTCGCCGAAGCCGCTGTCGTGATCTCCCTGGCTGCCACCGATGCCGCGGAAGTTCGGGCGAACCGCGAGCCAGCCGGCCTGCTGCAAGGCACGCGCGAGCAGATGCGGGATCTTGTGACGCGCGCTGCCGCCAAGCAGCGGCTGCGGATGGGCGACGACGGCGATTCCTCGCCAAAGCCCGCCCGGCGCCCCTTGTGCAGGCTCGGCGGGCGCGTCGACGATCAGCTGGATCGCGCCGGCCGGTCCGTCGAGCGACGTCGTACCGCTGCGCAACTCAATCGGCATAAACGCCTGCGTCGCGGATGATCGGGCCCCAACGGTCGGTCTCCTTCTGCAGCCATCTGCGCAGTCCCTCCGGCGTCTGCTTCTCCTCCGGAACGATTTCGGCGTCGAGTTCACCCATCCGCCGCACGAAATCCGGATCCTTCAACGCGAAGCGCAAGGCTTCGTTGAACTTCGCGATGATCTCCGGAGGCGTTTTCTTCGGCGCGTAGATGCCGTGCCAGACCTTGACTTCGAAGCCCTTGAGGCCCAGCTCGTCGAGCGTCGGCGTGTCCGGCAGGTTCCTCACGCGTTCGAGTGTCGTCACGCCGTACAGCTTGACCGCGCCGGCCTTGATGTGCGGCATCGTCTGCGTGGTCTGGTCGCACAGCAGGTCGACGTGCCCGCCGAGCAGCGCGACGAGCGCGGGTCCGGCCCCCTGGTACGGCACGGTGGTCACTTCGACGCCGGTGGCCTTGCGAAACAGCAGCCCGCACAACTGCGAAACCGCGCCGAGGCCGGCGTGCGCGAGATTGACCTTGTCGCCTTGCTCCTTCAGCCAGGCGAGCAACTGGTCGAAGTTCTCGGCCGGCAGGTCCTTGCGACCGAGCAGCGTCATCGGCACGTCGACGACCTGGCCGACGAATTCGAAGTCGGTCAGAGGGTTGTATTTGAGCTTGCGGTACAGCGCAGGCGCGGTGGCCATGCCGTTGTGGTGGATCAGGAAGGTGTAGCCGTTCGGCTGCGCGCGCGACACATGGATCGCCGACAGCGTGCCGCCGGCGCCCGGCTTGTTCTCGACAACGACGCTCTGGCCCAGAAACTTCGACATCGGCACGCTGAGCGCGCGCGCCACGATGTCGGTCGGGCCGCCTGCGGTGAACGGCACGACTAGCGAGATCGGGCGTGTCGGGTATTCCTGCGACCAGGCGGCTTGCGTGGACAGCGCCGCCACGGCGGCTACCGCGCAGCGCGCAAGGATGCGGCGTATCGGCTTGCGTAGATTGACCGATCCGGGAGGTTCAAGTGGTTTCATGTCGTACGTCCTTCGTGATGGTCCAGTCCGATCGCTTCAAGCGACGCAGCCCGGATCACGCCGGCGGACCGCAGATCGGCGGTCCCGTTCGCATTGCTGCCTCCGTCGGAAACGTTTTCGACCGGCAGACGCCTCGCGTGCGATATTGACGGCTCGCGGCATCGACCGCACACCCGAGGAGACTGCAGATGACCCGTTCCGGAGACCCGTCGCGCCGCGCCTTCATCGGAGGCACGCTCGCCATGCTCGTCGTTGCCGCGCCGCCGGCGCTGCGAGCGCAGTCCGGAGGCGTCGTCAGGTTCGTGCTTCCCAATGCTACGGGCTCGGGCGTCGACGCGATC
>CALLYQ010000096.1 GCA_937858875.1 uncultured Lautropia sp.
CCAGGCCATCCTGGTGCACGCCGATGTCGACGAAGGCGCCGAAGTTCGCCACGTTCGTGACCACGCCCTGCAGTTTCATGCCGGGGCGCAGGTCGGCGATCCGCTCGACACCTTCCTGGAACGAGGCGGTGACGAACTCGCCGCGCGGGTCGCGACCCGGTTTCTCGAGTTCGGCCAGGATATCGCGCACCGTCGGTTCGCCGAAGCGCTCGTCGATGAATTGCTTCGGTTCGAGCCGGCGCAGCACGTCGCGGTTGCCGATCAACTCGCGCGCGCTCTTGCTGACCCGCTCGAGAATCCGCTGGACGACCGGATACGCTTCCGGGTGAACGGCCGACGCATCGAGCGGATTCTCGCCGTCGCGGATGCGCAGGAAGCCGGCCGCCTGTTCGAAGGCCTTGGCGCCGAAATACGGAACTTTCTTCAGCGATTCGCGGCTGTCGAATGCACCGTGCGCATCGCGATGCTCGACGATGCGTTGGGCGACCGAATTCGTCAGCCCGGACACCCGCGCGAGCAACTGGGCCGACGCGGTGTTCACGTCGACGCCAACGCCGTTGACGCAATCCTCGACGACCGCATCGAGCTGGCGCGCGAGTGCGCGCTGGTTCACGTCGTGCTGGTACTGGCCGACGCCGATCGACTTCGGGTCGATCTTGACGAGCTCGGCCAGCGGATCCTGCAGCCGGCGGGCGATCGATACCGCACCGCGCAGGCTCACGTCGAGATCCGGGAATTCCTTCGCGGCCATCTCGCTGGCCGAGTAGACCGAGGCACCGGCCTCGGAGACGACGAGCTTGCGCAGGTTCAGTTCCGGGTGCCGCTTCATCAGGTCGGCGGCGAGCTTGTCGGTCTCGCGCGAGGCCGTGCCGTTGCCGATCGCGACGAGCGCGACCTTATGGCGCTCGGCGAGCTTCGCCAGCACCGCGATGGAGCCGTCCCAGTCGCGGCGGGGCTCGTGCGGAAAGATCGTGGCCGTATCGACGAGCTTGCCGGTCGCATCGACGACGGCGACCTTGACACCGGTGCGGATGCCCGGATCGAGGCCGATCACCGCACGCGGGCCGGCCGGCGCTGCAAGCAGCAAGTCCTTCAGGTTTGCGCCGAACACCCTGATCGAGTCCTGCTCGGCCGCCTCGCGCAAGCGCCCGAACAGCTCGGTTTCGAGATGCGGCAGCAGCTTGACGCGCCAGCACCAGCGACAGACCTCGGCCAGCCAGGGATCGGCGGGGCGCGAGCCGCCGCCGGCCGGCGAAGTCGCGCTGGCGGCCGCATTGCGCACCGATTGCGCAAGTCCCACGAGACCGGCGAGCCTGACGACGTTCGGATGCGGAACCTGTTGTTCGAGCTCTGCCCCGAGCTGCAGCTTCAGCGACAGCGCGCCTTGCTGGCGGCCCCGGAACAGTGCGAGCGCACGATGCGAGGGCACCGTTGAAAGCGGTTCGGCGTGATCGAAGTAGTCGCGGAACTTTTCGCCTTCGGCTTCCTTGCCCTCGTAGACCTTGGCAGCGATCCAGCCTTCGGCCCACATCCGTTCGCGCAAGGCTTCGAGCACGTCGGCGCGCTCGGCGAAACGCTCGGACAGGATGTCGCGCGCGCCTTCGAGCGCCGCCTTCGTGTCGGCGACCGCGTGCTCGCCGTTCTCGTCGGCCGCGCGCAGGTATTTCGCGGCCTCGGCCTGCGGATCGAGCGTCGGATCGGCCAGCAGTGCGTCGGCCAGCGGCTCGAGCCCGGATTCCTTCGCGATCTGGCCTTTCGTACGGCGCTTGGGCTTGTACGGCAAGTACAGGTCTTCGAGCCGCTGCTTCGTGTCGGCGGCCGCGATCTGCGCGGCCAATTCGTCGGTCAGCTTGCCCTGCCCGGCGATGCTGTCGAGGATCGCAGCGCGTCGCTCCTCGAGTTCACGCAGGTAGACGAGACGCTCCTCGAGCGTGCGCAGTTGCGTATCGTCGAGGCCACCGGTCACTTCCTTTCGATAGCGGGCGATGAACGGGACCGTGGCGCCATCGTCGATCAGCTCGACGGTCGCGGCGACCTGCGAAGGCCGTACCGCCAGTTCTTCGGCGATGCGGGAAACGATGCGGGCGGCGGTTGCGGGATCCTGCGTGACTGCATCCATCGGAGATGATGTAAGGCGGTGGTTCGGGAGCGGCGATTCTGCCACGCAAAGCTCGATCATCGGCCCGCCGCGGGCTCCCGGCCGTCGGACGGAAGATGCGAGAATCGAATCACGTTCCAATCAGATGCCGACCCGCGCCGGAGCGCGCAATGAAGTCCCATACCTTGCTGTTCGTTGCGGCGCTGCTCGCCAGCTCCGCACTTCCCGCGCGAGCCGACTCGCTGCGATGCAGCGGCGGGTTCGCCGACGTCGGCGATTCGCGCCTGTCGGTGCTCTACAAATGCGGCGAACCGACGCTCGCCGACTCCTATTGCTCGCCGGTCTACTACCGCCCCGCTGGCCGGCCCGGGCGTCCCCTGCCTGGTCGTCGACGAGTGGATCTACGATCGCGGCCCGGGGAGCCTGATGGCGACCGTCCGATTCATGTGGGGAAGAGTGCAGTCGATCAGCTACGGGCGGGTGCCTCGGTAGAGCGCGATCGCACCCGCCGTTCTCGATCCAGGCGATCAGCGAGCAAGCGCCGGCAGGTCCGCGAGCCCGAACGGTTCAGCCTCGCGCATCGCTATCGACCGAAGCATCGATTCGGCGTCGCGGCCCGCGGCTCGACGCCACGGATCGACGCATTCGCCTTGGTCGAGCCCCTGGCTTCCCGCGCTCCATGCCAGGCTCGGCTTCGTGCGCATGCGCGTCGGGAGCAATTCGACGGGTTCATTCCTGTAGCAGTACATCCGATGCTTCCTTCCTGGCGTCGAGACGAAGCTTGCCCGCGCGCTGAATTCCGCGCCATCGACCGAGCGGCCTACGACCACGGACGGATCGCAGCCGCGCAGCCGGCATATAGTGGCGGTTCTCGAACGCCATGACTGCGATGCGAACGATCGGCAAGCTTGCAGCACTGCTCGTCGGCTCGCTGCTGTCCGCCTGCGGCAGCGACCTGCACGTGCGACTGTTCGTATCGATCAACGCGCCGCCGCAGCTGCATACGCACGGCGCATTCATCGCGTTGAACGGTACGGCCGCCCTGCCCGCAGGCTCGGTACGGGATGCCGGCGGCGGCTGCCGCGCCGGCGCGTTCACGATCGTGTGGTCGAACACCACGGGCGGAACCCGCGGTCACGCCTTCGCGAACTGGCACTGCCCGGCCGAAGCCCTCGACTGGCGCAGCGGCGACATTCCGCTGGTCCCCGGAACGAACTCGATCAGGATCGCCTTGAACGACGAACAGGGCAGCGCCGAAAGCACCGTCGTCGTGACTCGCGACTGACCGGGTCCGAGGCCAAGCCGCCGTTTCACCACCAAGCCCAAAGGACATGCCGTGATCGATGCTCGAACCTTCGCCGGACAGACGGTCGTCGTGACCGGCGCCGCCGGCAATCTCGGGCGCGCTGCCGCCAAGGCCTTCGCCGCGGCGGGTGCCCGCCTCGTGCTCGTCGATCTCGTCGGCGATGCGCTCGCGCGCGCATTCGATGGCGCATCGTCCGACTGCCTGCTCGCCCCGACCGACCTGCTCGAACGCGCCGAAGTCGACGCCACCGTGCACGCCGCCATCGAGCGTTTCGGCCGTATCGACGTGCTGTGCAACGTCGCGGGCGGTTTCCGCATGGGGGCGCCTGTCCACGAGACGGTCGAATCCGACTGGAATTTCCTGTTCGACCTGAACACGCGCACGCTGCTCAATATGGCCCGCGCCGTCGCGCCGCGCATGCTGTCCGCCGGATCGGGCAGGATCGTCAACGTCGGCGCGTTCGCCGCGCAGAAGGGAGCCGCGCTGATGGGCCCCTATTGCGCGTCGAAAAGCGCTGTCATCCGGCTGACCGAGTCGATGGCTGCCGAGTTGCGCGAGCACGGCATCAATGTGAACTGCGTGCTGCCGACGATCATCGACACGCCGGAGAACCGCGCTGCCATGCCGGATGCCGACCCGACACGCTGGGTCGCGCCGGACGATCTCGCCAGCGTGATCCTTTTTCTCGCCTCACCGGCGGCGCGCGCGATCCATGGGGCGGCCGTGCCGGTGAGCGGATTGAGCTGAGCGCCGGCCCCCGCCGACCTTTCCGACGCCTTCACACCACCCGGTCGAACCTGAACTCGCCGTCGGCGAAATCGACCGGAATCGTGTCGTTCGGCCCGAACCGCCCTTCGAGCACCCGTTTTGCGACCGGGTTCTCGATTCGCTGCTGGATCGCGCGCTTCAGCGGCCGCGCGCCGTAGAGCGGATCGAAGCCGACCTTGGCGATCTCGGCCAGTGCCGCCTCGGACACCTCGAGCTTCATCTCGCGATCGGCGAGCCGGCGTTCCAGATCCTTGAGCTGGATCTTCGCGATCGACGCGATGTGCTCGGTTCCGAGCGCATGGAACACGACGATCTCGTCGACACGGTTGATGAACTCCGGCCGGAAATGCGCACGGACCTCGACCATCACCGCATCCTTGATCACTTCGGGATCGTTGAGTTTGGGATCGGCGCTCAGCCGCTGGATTTCGTGCGAACCCAGGTTCGAGGTCATCACGACCACCGTATTGCGGAAGTCCACGGTACGGCCCTGCCCGTCGGTCAGCCGGCCGTCGTCGAGCACCTGCAGCAGTACGTTGAAGACGTCGGGGTGCGCCTTCTCGACTTCGTCCATCAGGATCACGCTGTAGGGCTTGCGACGCACGGCCTCGGTCAGGTAGCCGCCCTCCTCGTAGCCGACGTATCCGGGCGGCGCGCCGATCAGCCGCGCGACCGAGTGCTTCTCCATGAACTCGCTCATGTCGATTCGCACCAGGTGCTCTTCGCTGTCGAACAGGAATTCGGCCAGCGCCTTGCACAACTCGGTCTTGCCGACGCCGGTCGGCCCGAGGAACAGGAACGAACCGTAGGGCCGGCGCGGATCGGACAGGCCGGCGCGCGAACGCCGGATCGCGTCGGACACGAGCCGAACCGCTTCGTCCTGCCCGACGACGCGCCGGTGCAGGAACTCCTCCATCTTCAGCAGCTTGTCGCGCTCGCCCTGCATCATCTTGGCGACCGGAATGCCGGTGGCGCGCGAGACGACCTCGGCGATTTCCTCGGCACCGACCTGCGTGCGAAGCAGCTTCGGCTTGCCCGAATCGCCCCCGCTCCTGTCGCGCGACTCCTCGGCCTCGCTGGCCGCCTTCAGCCGCCCTTCGAGTTCGGGCAGCCGGCCGTACTGGATCTCGGCGAGCTTGTCGAACTGGCCCTTGCGCTGCAGGTCGGCCATCTGCGCACGCAACTGGTCGATCTCGGCCTTGATCTGCGCGCTGCCCTGCACGGCGGCCTTCTCGGCGCGCAGCAGTTCGTCGAGGTCGGCATATTCCTTCTCGAGCCTCGTAATTTCCTGCTCGATCAGTTCGAGCCGCTTCAGCGAGGCTTCGTCGGTCTCCTTCCTGACCGCCTCGCGCTCGATCTTCAACTGGATGATCCGGCGATCGAGCCGGTCCATCGACTCGGGCTTCGAGTCGATCTCCATCTTGATCCGCGCGGCCGCCTCGTCGATCAGGTCGATCGCCTTGTCGGGCAGGAAGCGGTCGGTGATGTAGCGATGCGACAGCTCGGCCGCGGCGACGATCGCCGGGTCGGTGATGTCGACGCCGTGGTGCAGTTCGTAACGCTCCTGCAGACCGCGCAGGATCGCGATCGTGGCCTCGACGCTGGGCTCGCCCACGAGCACTTTCTGGAATCGGCGCTCGAGCGCGGCGTCCTTCTCGATGTACTTGCGGTACTCGTCGAGCGTGGTCGCGCCGATGCAATGCAGCTCGCCGCGCGCCAGCGCGGGCTTGAGCATGTTGCCGGCGTCGATCGCACCCTCGGCCTTGCCGGCGCCGACCATCGTGTGCAGCTCGTCGATGAAGATGATGAGCCTGCCTTCCTCGGCGGCGACTTCCTTCAGCACGGCCTTCAGCCGCTCCTCGAACTCGCCGCGGTACTTGGCGCCTGCCAGCAGGCCGGCCATGTCCAAGACCAGCACGCGCTTGTCCTTCAGCGTCTCGGGCACCGTGCCGTCGACGATGCGTTGCGCCAGTCCTTCGACGATCGCCGTCTTGCCGACGCCGGGCTCGCCGATCAGCACCGGATTGTTCTTCGTGCGCCGCTGCAGGATCTGGATCGCGCGACGGATCTCGTCGTCGCGCCCGATCACCGGATCGAGCTTGCCCTGGCGCGCGCGATCGGTCAGATCGATCGTGTACTTCTTCAGCGCCTCGCGCTGTCCTTCCGACTCGGGGTTGTCGACACTGGCGCCGCCGCGTACGGCCTCGATCGCCGCCTCGATCGACTTGCGGTCCAGCCCGGCCTCTCTCGCGATGCGACCGGCCTCGCCCTTGTCTTCGGTCAGTGCGAGCAGGAACATCTCGGTTGCGACGAACTGGTCGCCGCGCTTGATCGCTTCCTTTTCGGTCAGGTTCAGCAGGTTGACCAGGTCGCGGCCGACCTGGACTTCGCCGCCGGTGCCCGAGACCTGCGGCAGCCGCTTGATCGCGGCCTCGGCGGCAGCTTTCAGCGGCGGTACGCGCACGCCGGCGCGCTCGAGCAGCGTGCGCCCGGCGCCGTCCGGTTGTGCGACGATCGCAGCCAGCAGGTGGACCGGCTCGATGTACTGGTTGTCGTTGGCCAGCGCGAGGCTCTGGGCATCGCCGAGCACCTGCTGGAACTGGGTGGTGAGCTTGTCTAGGCGCATTAGGATTTCCCTGTCGGAACGGGATGTGGCGGCCGCCTTCGGACGACCGCCCGGTTGACAGGGATCTGGGGGCTCGAGACTCGAGTTTCAAGGCTAGTCCACTGCGTCACCGGAATCGCACCCCCGCTGTCCACGCGATACGGGCGCGCTGCGTCGTTGCAAATGCTCGCGATACCTGCGGGTATCGCTGCGCTTTGCGCCTCGCATCGCATCCCGTCTCGCGCGTCCCTCGGGTGGCATTCCAGTGACGCAGCGGACTAGTGCGCGTCATGAGATCCTTGTCGTTTCCCCGATTGCCCAGAACGCCGAGGCCATGTCCCGACTTTTCGCCCCCTTGAAGCTCCGTGCGCTGACCCTGCCGAACCGCATCGTCGTCTCGCCGATGTGCCAGTACTCCGCGGTGGAAGGACGCGCCCAGCCCTGGCACCACGTGCACCTCGGCCAGTTGGCGCTGAGCGGCGCCGGCATGCTGATCGTCGAGGCCACCGCCGTCGAAGCCGCCGGCCGCATCACGCCGGGCTGCCTGGGCCTCTACGACGACGCGACCGAGGCGGCGATGGCCGACGTCGTGCGCACCGTACGCAGCGTGAGCCCGATCCCGCTGGCGATCCAGATCGGGCATGCCGGCCGCAAGGCTTCGAGCGGCCGGCCCTGGGAGGGCGGACGGCTGATCCCGGCCCATGCCGGCGGCTGGACGCCGGTCGCACCCAGCGCCGCACCGATCACCGACGAAGAACCGGCACCGCACGCACTGAGCCTGCCGCAGCTCGATGCGCTGAAGGAACGCTTCGTCGACACCGTGCTGCGCGCCGACCGGCTAGGCTTCGACGCGATCGAGGTTCACGGCGCCCATGGCTACCTGCTGCACGAGTTCCTGTCGCCGATCGCGAACAAGCGCAGCGACCAGTACGGCGGCTCGCTCGAGAACCGG